>JBDSXU010000059.1:0-4961 GCA_039926005.1 Marmoricola sp. | reverse complement strand
ATCAGGATCACCGGAGCCGTGAGCGCCCGCAGCAGCAGCATCAGGATCAGCAACACCACCAGCAGCGTCACCGGGATGATGACCTTGGAGTCACGGGTGTTGGCATTGAGCATGTCGTCGAGAATCGCCGAGTTCCCACCGACCAGCGCGCCCGCTCCGTCGACGGCGTGCACCGCCGTGCGGACCGCGTCCACGGTGTCGAACGCAGCATTGGTGGTGGAGTCCACGGTGAGGTTGGCGGTGATGAAGGCGACTGAGCCCTTCGTGATCGGGTCACTCGGCGGCTCGAGGTTGTCGACGTCGCCCAGGGCGGCGGCGACATCCTCCGCCTTGTCGGCGTTGGTCACCACCATGACCGGCGTGGAGGAGTCGGCGAGGCCGTGCTCGGTCAGCACCTTCTGGCCCGTGACGGATGGGAAATCCTTGGTGTAGGTGTCTTGGGCGGAGAGACCGTTGGTGTTCAGAGTCAGCACCCCGAGGGTGGCGATGCCCAGCGCGAGCGTGGTGACCACCCAGACCTTGCGCGGCCGTGGCGCGATGAATGACCCCACCTTGGCCCACAAGCCGGTCGAGGTCGGCTCGGCCGAACCGAAACTCGGCCCCATGGGCCAGAACATCCAGCGTCCGAAGATGACGAGCAGGGCGGGCAGCAGCGTGATCATCGCGAGCAGGGTGACCCCGACGCCGATGGCACACACGGGGCCGAGGCCTGCTGTGGAGTTCATCTCGGCGAGCAGAAGGCAGAGCATGCCGACGATCACAGTGCTGGCACTCGCGATGATCGCCGGGGTGGCGCGGTGCAGCGCGAATGCCATTGCCTCGTGCCGGTCCTCGTGACGACGGAGCTCTTCGCGATATCTCGCGACCAGCAAGAGGGCATAGTCCGTCCCGGCACCGATGACCAGGATCGACACGATGGCCTGGCTCTGCCCGTTGACGGTCAGGTTGGCGTACTTGGCCAGGAAGTAGATCAGGCCCAATGAGCTGGCGAGCGCGACGAGGACGGAGAAGATCGGGAGGATCCACAGGCTCGGGCTGCGGTAGGTGAACAACAACAGCAGGATCACCACACCGAAGGCAGCGAACAGCAAGCTGGTGTCAAGGCCCGAGAAGGACTCGAAGGAGTCGACCGCGGAGCCACCAATACCGGCGAGGTAGACCTTGGCGCCGTCGACGCCGGTGATCTCGTGGATCTGCTTGGCGATGTCCGGCATCTTGTTCCAGCCGTTGGCGCCGAGATTGTAGGTCACGACCGTCTGGGCCGCCTGGCCGTCCTGGGACGGGATCGGGCCGATGACCTTGCCCTCGACGTCGTCCATCGCCTGGAGCTCGGCCGCCTGGTCCTTCATGGCGGCGAGATCCTCAGCCGAGAAGCCGGACTTCTTCTCATAGACCACCGTCGTCGGGATGGCGTTGGGGTCCTGGAAGGGCTTCATCTTGTCCAGTGCGCGCGTCGACTCGGCGTTCGCCGGTAGCCAGGAGGACGCTTCGTTGTTCTGGACATCGGTCAGCTTGCCCGCGAAGCCGCCCAGGACGACGAACGCCCCGATCCAGAAGGCGAGTACGACCCACTTGGTAACAGGACTGGTGAGCTTGCCAGCGATTTGACGATGCATGGGTCTACTCCATCAGGCGGGCGCCCGGGGGCGCTATCGGGTTTTGCCCTGAGGAAGACCCCGGGATAGACCAGAATTCATCGTCCGCCTCAGATTTTCGAGCCTAGACCCGACCTGTGACAGTTCCGTGACCTCGCGGTGAATGGTCTAGCGGGCAAGGTCCTGGATCACCTCGGCGCCGGGGAGTCGGCCGAGGAGCCGGCCCGGCAGGAACAGCTTCGAGCCCCGGATGCCGCTTCCGATGATCGCGAGGTCGATGCCGGTCACCGCTGAGTCGACGAGCACCCGCCATCCGTCCGGGACACCGACCGGGGTGATCGCGCCGTACTCCATCCCGGTCTCGTTCACCGCGCGGTCGCGGCCGAGGAAGGAGGCCTTGCGCACGCCGAGGGTGCGCCTGACGACGTTGTTGACGTCGGCTCGGGTGTCGGCGCGCACCACGCAGGCGGCCGTGCGTTCCTGGCCCTCGCGCTTGCCCATCACGACCACGCAGTTGGCGCTGGCCTCGAGCGAGACCTCGTAGGCCTCGGTCATCGCCGCGGTGTCGGCCAGGGTCGGGTCGATCGCCGCGACCCGCACCTCGCCGGCGTGCCTCCAGGAGGCGAGGGCAGCCCGCACCGGCTCGCCGAGCAGGTCGGGATGGTCGAGGGCGGGCAGGAGGCTGAGGGTGCCGAACGTCTGCATGACGACAACCGTAGGGGCAGCGTTCCTCGTCCGGTCGTCTGCTGGTCACCCGTGTCGCGCACTGTTAAATGGTGATTGGACCACTCGTCATCGGGCACCGCGGAGCGAGCGGACACCGGCCCGAGCACACCTCGCTGGCCTACCGACTCGCCTGGCGCAGTGGCGCCGACTCCGTCGAGCCCGACGTGGTCAGCACGCGCGACGGCGTGCTCGTCTGTCGGCACGACCTCGATCTCGCCCGGACCACCGACGTTGCCGACCACCCCGAGTTCGCGGCTCGGCGACGCCGGATGCTCGTCGACGGACGCGAGCAGCACGGCTGGTTCGTCCAGGACTTCGACCTCGCCGAGGTCCGAGCTCTCCGGGCACGGGAGCGCTGGGCGACCAAACGCCCCACCAGCGCGAGATACGACGGCCAGGTCGGCGTGCTCACCCTGGAGGAGCTGTTGGACCTGCGGGTGGCCGAGTCGCAACGCGCCGGCCGACAGCTGGGCGTGCACATCGAGCTGAAGCACCCGGCGGTCTTCGAGGCTCTCGGGATGCCGCTGCACGAGCCGCTGGTCGACCTGCTCCGTCGTCATCGTCTGACCTCCCCACTCTCCGCCGCGGCAGTCATGTCCTTCGACGAACCTGTGCTGCGAAAGCTGCGTCGTCAGATCGACACCGAGCTGGTCCAGCTCGTCGACCGGGACGAGTCTGTGAAGCGGCGGCGCCTGCAGCGCATCGCCACCTACGCGTCATCGGTCGGGCTGCACAAGCAACACGCATGTGCCCGCCCGGTCGCCAAGGCATCGGGGGCGGGTCTGGACGTGCTCGTATGGACCCTGCGCAACGAGTCCCGAACCGACGTCGGTCGGCTGCTGGACCTCGGTGTGGACGGCGTGCTCACCGACTTCCCCGAAATCGCCGTTGCCGCACGTGCGATGCGGATCGCGAGCGCCCCGACCGCCGCGTAGATGAGCAAGTCCGACCCTGGGGCTTGGTCATCGGCCGATCTGGACCCCGCCGACGCTGTTGCGCAGCTGGCCCAAGATGCGTGTCAGCAGCCGGGAGACCTGCATCTGTGTGACACCGATCCTGGCCGCGATCTCGCGCTGGGTCAGGCCCTCGTAGAACCGCATATTGAGGATCCGCCGGTCGCGCTCCGCGAGCTGACCGAGCACCGGGCTCAGCATCAGGCGCGCCTCGGAGGCCCGGTGCTCGTTGTCCTCGAACGGCAGCAGTTCACCCAATGTCGTGGAGCCGTCGCCGCCGGCCGGGTGGTCGAGCGAGGCCGGCACGAAGCAGCCGTCGCTGGCGAGCGCCTCGATGACCGACTCGGCTTCCTCGCCGAGGTGAGCGGCGATCTCCGCCGGTGCAGGGGAGCGCCCCAGCTGGTAGGACAGCTCGGCCTCGGCCGTGTTGATGCGCGCCTGCAGCTCCTGGATCCTGCGCGGCGGCCGGATCATCCAGCCGTGGTCGCGGAAGTGCTTGCGCAGCTCTCCGCGGATCGTCGGCACTGCGTAGGCGAGGAAGTCGTGGCCTGTGGTCACGTCGTACCCGCGGGTGGCCTTGGTCAGGGCCAGCGCCGCCACCTGGCGCAGGTCGTCGAGCGGCACTCCGCGCGAGCGGTAACGCGCTGCCTCGGCATGGGCCAGGTCCAGGTGCATCCTGATGACTTCGTCCATCAGCTCGCGGCGCTCGGTCTCACTGTCGGTGGACAGCGCGAGCGAGAAGAGCTCACGCGTGCGGTTCGACCGATCCTGCGATGCGGAGCGACCTCCGGACGTCGTGGATGGGGACGTGGCGCTCTTGGGCTGGGCTACTGCGGTCATGTCGCTCACCGACCTGTGATGTCTCCCGGGGGAGGCTGATGGGGTGTGAGCGCCCTTGCCCTAGAGCACCCAGGCATCAGGTCGTTGGCTTCAACGAGATACCCCGCCACTGAGGGCGGTGTTTTGACCACTTTAGCCTTCAACGCCGCTTCCACAAGTCCCGGAACCGCCTGATCTCCCGCCGAGCCGGTCGGTTACTCGCTTTCGCAGGAAGGTTCGGCGCACCCTCGGACGCTTGAGCAGACGGAGCTCGTGGGTGACGGTCACGGCGACGCGTAGAGCTCGTCGAGGTCGTCGGCGTAGTTGCTGTGCACCACGCGACGCTTGAGCTTCAGGGTGGGGGTCAGCTCGGCGGACTCCGCGGTCCACTCGACCGGCAGCAGCTCCCACTTCTTCACCTGCGCGGGACGGGAGAGTCGCTCGTTGGCCCTGTCCACGGCCTGTCCGACCACGGCGAGGATCTCCGGCTTCTGCGCGAGGGCGGCCAGGTCGTCGTACTCCACGCCGAGCTTGCTCGCGACCACGGGGGGCGACGTCGGGGTCGAGGGTCAGGATCGCCACGACCTAGGGCCCGCTCTCGCCGTAGGCCAGTGCGTGGCCGACCAGCGGACTCTCCTTGAGGAGGTTCTCGATGTTGGAGGGTGCGATGTTCTTCAGGGGCGTCGGTGCGGAGGCCCTTCCCGCCCTCCCATGTTCTGCGCGCCGTCGAGCCCTGCCGTGCGTGACGTGTTTCTGAGTTGTCGATAGAGATCCGCGGGGAATCAAACAACATCGGCGGGTCCCTTGCTGGTCGTATCTTCTCGTTCTGCTCGGTGTCTGGCAAGGCGCCGGAGCCGGGCTTGTTCGA
>JBDSXU010000058.1:0-2632 GCA_039926005.1 Marmoricola sp. | reverse complement strand
AGTCGGGTGGGTCCCACGCGCGCCGCGATGAGCAGCCGCGCCGGTCCGGTCCGGGGAGCGAGGCCAAGGTCGGGGGCAGTCAGCTCGAGGTACTCCAGGTCGACCCCGCGCGCGTGGCGCAACTCGTGACGCGCAGCGCCGATCGCGACCCCCGTGCCGTACTTCGCGGCGTCGCGGGCGGCGAACAGCGTGCGCGAGAGCGCCACTGCCCGCCAGCGCTGGTCCGCGTCGAGGTAGCGGTTGCGGCTGGAAAGGGCCAGACCGTCGGGCTCGCGTGCCGTCTCAGCGCCCACGACCTCGAGGCCCATGCACAGGTCGTCGACCATCCCTCGGATCAGCGTCAGCTGCTGGTAGTCCTTCTCGCCGAACACCGCCAGCTCGGGCCGCACCAGGCCCAACAGCTTGGCGACGACGGTGAGCACCCCGCGGAAGTGCGTCGGCCGCGAGGCGCCCTCGAGCAGGTGCGCGAGTGGCCCCGGGTCGACGGTCACATGCGGGTCCCCGCCGGGGTAGACCTCCTCGGCGGAGGGGGCGAAGACGATGTCCACGCCGTCTGCGGCACAGGCCTCCAGGTCGGCCTCGAAGGTCCGCGGGTAGCGGTCGAGGTCCTCGCCGGGAGCGAACTGCATCGGGTTCACGAAGATCGAGGCGACGACCGGAGCGCCGGGCCCGACCTCCTGCCGCGCGCGGGTCAGCAACGCCGCGTGGCCGGCATGCAGGGCACCCATGGTCGGCACCAGGGCGACGCGTCCGGAGAGCGCGGCCAGGACGCCCTGAAGTTCCTCGCGAGTGTTCGCGAGGAGGGGTCCGGTGGTCATCGAGATTCGCTCCGGCTGCTGCCAGGACGCTTCGTGGTCCGGGGGCTGACCGCCCTGGTCTCACCAACACGCACGAGCGCCTCGTCGAGCATGCGGCCCAGCCTGGCGGCGCGGATCGGTAGCAGGCGACCGCCCAGGACGGCCCGGTCGGCGGTGGCCCTCGCCATCGCGACGTACGACGAGATGGTGGCCGGTGCGTTCTCGGCGATGTCGTCGAGGTGGGCCTGCACGGTGCGGACGTCACCGCGCACGATGGGCCCGGTCAGCGCGGCGTCACCGGAAGCGAGGGCGTTGTCCAGGGCAGCATTGAGCAGCGGGCGCAGGGTCGCGGCAGGGTCCTCGGCGCCTGAGGCAGCGAGCAGCTCCATCGCCTGGCTCACGAGCGTGACGAGGTGGTTGGCGCCGTGCGCAAGACCTGCGTGGCAGAGGGTGCGCTTGCTCTCGGGGACCCACAGCGCGATGCCGCCCAGGTCGGCGACCAGACCCTCGGCGTACTCACGGTCGGCATCGCCGGCCGTCATGCCGAACACGCAGCCCGAGAGCCGGCCGAGGTCGATCTCGGTGCCGGTGAAGGTCATCGCCGGGTGCATCGCGATCGGGCGGGCACCGATGGCGGTTGCGGGCTCCATCACGGCGAGGCCGTGGCGGCCCGAGGTGTGGCAGACGACCTGGCCCGCGCGGATCGCGCCGGCGCCGACCAGGGTGGTCACGACGTTGCCGAGCATGTCGTCGGGCACCGTGAGCAGCAGCAGGTCGCAGGAGCGCGCGACGTCAGTCGGCTTCGCGTGTGGGACGCCGGGCAGCAGCGCCTCGATGCGCTGGAGGGATGCGGGAGAGTCACCGCCGGCGGCCACGATCTCGTGGCCGGCTGCGCGCAACGCCGAGGACAGCACAGCGCCCACACGGCCAGCGCCTATTACCCCGATTCGGGCCATCGGACGTCATCCCTTTCGTTCCAGTCCCAGGGTGCGGGTACCGGACGGTTTATTGATGCGAACGTCATGAGCCTACGCGGGCGCGATCGGAGCCGTAACCCGAGAAGCCAGTGGGCTCCGTCACAGCTCGACGGCCCCACCGCCCCGACCGAGCCCCCAAGCCGTGCCCCGAGGGGCGTCGACTCCTCGACCATCCGGCTGCGCGATTTCAGCGGCTGGGACCACAACGTGTTCCGGGCCGCGCTCGGGCCCCCGGGGCTGTTGATGGTCGAGAGATCGATCGACACACCGGGCTTCGCCGGCTCGGCTAGCATGCCCCGTGTCGAGTTCAGCAGTGACGTTTCCCGTGGGCAGGTACTTCTCGACACCGATGGACATCGGGGTCGAGTACGGCGGTCAGACACGGGCCCTGCTGTTTCGCAACCGGATCTTCGTCAGCGAGGGTGGCCTGCGACCCGCCGTCCTGACCTTCACCCCGCGGGTGGATTGGGACGAGCGCCGTCAGGCGATGCACGAGGGCGGGATGCTCGTCCCGGCGATCACAACTCCGAACCTCTACGACCACTACCGCGAGTGGGGCTGGCCCGAGACCGAGGCCTTGGACGCCACCGCGAAGACGATCGACGTCTCCGGTTGGCGCCCGGTCGAGGAGATCGCACCCGACGGACGCCCGTGGCGGGTCGGCTACGTGGATCGTGCAGGGCAGACCGCGGCCTACGACTACCTGCGCGGCGACGGGACGGCGTACCTACGGATCGCCGACGTTCACGTGCCAGGAGCCTGCGACCTGGCCCACCCGGATCGAGCGGCTCGGTTCGTCGGGAGGTGGTCGGCTCCTTCGACTCCCTGGGCCAGTGGTTCCGGCGCTGGATCCGCGAA
>JBDSXU010000057.1:0-5236 GCA_039926005.1 Marmoricola sp. | reverse complement strand
GAGAAGAAGCGCACGATCTCGATCCTCGGGCCCGGCATCACCAAGGTCGAGGACTACCTCGGCATCGAGAACCTCTACGAGTCCGCCAACACGATGCTGATCTCGTTCCTGAACAACTCGATCAAGGCCAAGGAGCTGTTCCGCAACGACAAGGAGTACGTCGTCATCGACGACGAGGTGCTCATCGTCGACGAGCACACCGGCCGCATCCTGTCAGGGCGTCGCTACAACGACGGTCTGCACCAGGCGATCGAGGCCAAGGAGGGCGTGGAAGTCCGTGAGGAGTACCAGACGCTCGCGACGATCACGCTGCAGAACTACTTCCGCCTCTACGACAAGCTCTCCGGCATGACAGGCACGGCCATGACCGAGGCCTCCGAGTTCAGCAAGATCTACAAGCTCGGCGTGGTGCCGATCCCGACGAACATGCCGATGGCGCGCTCGGACCAGAAGGACCTCGTCTTCCGCACGGAGGAGGCCAAGTTCGAGGCGGTCGTCGAGGACATCGCCGAGCGCCACGGGAACGGTCAGCCGATCCTCGTCGGCACCACCTCGGTCGAGAAGTCCGAGCTGCTCTCCGGGCTGCTGAAGAAGAAGGGTGTCCCGCACTCGGTGCTGAACGCCAAGATGCACGCCGACGAGGCCAAGGTCGTCGCGCTGGCCGGCCACAAGGGCGCGGTCACGGTGGCCACCAACATGGCCGGCCGAGGCACCGACATCATGCTCGGTGGCTCGACCGAGTTCCTGGCGGACCAGGAGCTTCGCGACAAGGGTCTCGACCCGGTCGAGAACGCCGAGGAGTACAACGCCGCTTGGCCCGCGACCCTGGAGCGGATCACCGAGCAGGTCAAGGCCGAGCACGACGAGGTCAAGGACGCAGGAGGCCTCTACGTCCTCGGCACCGAGCGGCACGAGTCGCGCCGCATCGACAACCAGCTCCGCGGTCGTTCCGGACGCCAGGGCGACCCGGGAGAGTCCCGGTTCTACCTCTCGCTCGGTGACGATCTGATGCGGTTGTTCAAGTCCGAGTGGGTGGAGCGGGTGCTGATCGCTCTCAAGGTTCCCGACGACGTACCGATCGAGAACAAGTCGGTGACGAAGTCGATCCAGTCCGCGCAGTCGCAGGTCGAGGCGATGAACTTCGACTCGCGCAAGAACGTCCTCAAGTACGACGACGTGATGAGCCGTCAGCGCGAGGTGATCTACGGCGAGCGCCGTGCCGTGCTCGAGGGCGCCGACCTGCACGAGCAGGTGAGCACGATGATCGACGACACCGTCGCCACCTATGTCACGGCCGCGACCGAGAGCTTCCCCGAGGAGTGGGACCTCGACGCACTCTGGACCGCCATGAAGACCATCTACCCGATCTCGCTGCGCTACCAGGAGCTCGAGCGTGAGGCCGGTGGCCGCGACGGCCTCGACCGCGAGACCTTGCTGGCGGACCTCCAGGCCGACGCGCAGAAGGCCTACGAGGCCCGTGAGGCAGAGGTCGGCTCCGAGGTGATGCGCGAGCTCGAGCGCCAGGTGATGCTCTCGGTGCTGGACCGCAAGTGGCGCGAGCACCTCTACGAGATGGACTACTTGCGCGAGGGCATCGGCCTGCGTGCCTACTCCCAGCGCGATCCGCTCGTGGAGTACCAGCGTGAGGGCTTCGACATGTTCAACGCCATGAAGGAAGGCATCCGCGAGGAGACCGTCGGCTTCCTGTTCAACCTGGAGGTCCAGATCGAGGACGACGAGGAGGAAGAGGTCGAAGACGACGTGGTGCCGGCCAACGCCGTCACCGACACCCTGGAGGCCGCTCAGCACGTCCACGTGCACGACGACCACGCGCACGTGCCGCACATCAAGGCGTTGGGCCTGCAGCAGCCGAAGGCTCCGGCGAACCTCACCTACACGGCTCCGAGCGAGGACGGCGAGGCGGAGGTACGCGGGCAGACCGGCACGGTCACGAACGCTGACAACGCCTACGCCGGGGTGAGCCGCAACGCGGAGTGCCCGTGCGGATCGGGCAAGAAGTACAAGAAGTGCCACGGCGCACCAGGTGGACCGTCCGGTCTCACCGCCCGCCCGGCCGGCTGACCGACCGAGGCCGCGTCAGCCGAACTCGAGGACGGTGCAGCACCAGCGACCCTCGAGCAGCTCGATGCGGGCCGCGATGGCGCGGGAGCGCTCGCCGTGGCGCACGTGGACGCTGATCTCGGCTGCTTCGGCCGACGGACAGAACACGTGGATGCTGCGCACCTGGCTGCGCAACCGGCGTACGCGGCGATCACCGGGAGTGGTGCGAGCCAGCAGGGCGGAGCGCCGCTGCAGCTCCGCGTAGACGCGTTCGGTGGTCCACCGCAGCAGCTGGCTCGGACCCCGGTCACCGCCGATCACCTCGACGATCGCGTGGGCGAACCGGTGGGCGAAGGCCTCGAGCTCCGCCCGCGCGCCGGGCAGGACCCGTAGGTCAGGGGTTCGGGTGGACCGGACCCGGTTGTCGTAGTCGAGGGCGAGCGTGCCCTGGACGCTGGCCAGCGGGACCGGCGCTGGAGCATGGGTGGCGCGGTGCAGCTGCACGGTCATGGTTTCTCCTCGAGGTGACGGGGCGTGCTCAGACGCTGGCCGGGTCGAATCAGGTTCGGGTCGGGACCGATGACCTCCCGGTTGCGGCGGTGGAGACGCTCGACCAGGTCGCAGACCTCGGCGAGAGCGGCCGAGGGCGGCAGCCGACTGCTTGCCAGGTGCCACAGGGAGTCGCCGGGTCGCACCACGATCCGCTGACCGGAGAGGGCCGATCCCAGGGGACGCGCGGGCACTGGCAGGGAGTGTTCGGGCGAGAACCGTTGCGATCTCGCAGCGGACCCCACGGGCGCCGCGGAGGCGGTTGCCGTCGTGACCTGCGCCGGGGTGGTCACGAGCGCGACCCCGAGTCCGGCGAGCAGCGCGCGACGCACGGAGGGGGGACATCCCACCCAGGACATCGCCCGTAGTCGCCCACCGGTGGCGGCTTCGAGCAACGCAGCCCCACCGATGAGCGTCGCCCACACGACGCACCCGGCAAGCAGCCAGGAGGCCATGCCGGTCAGGAGATCGTTGAAGACAGGACCCTGGGGATGCGTGTTCATTCCGGATGCTTTCGTTTGCTTGCGTTTACATCAGACAACGCCCAGAATCAAACAGTGTCAAACGTTTGTCCACAGACTTGTTTGCGTCCCCGCGAGCCGGGGCATCAGTCAGAGCATGGGTTGGGAAGAGTCGATGTTCGCTGTGTTCGATGACTTGGAGCAGCAGGCTGCGGGCCTGCATCTGGCCGAGCGTGATGCCGAGGTGGCCGATCTGACGGTCGCCGAGTACTCCCGGATCGGTCTCGGAGCCAGGCTGCACGCCTCGCTGGGACTGGAGCTGCGGTTGCGACTGGTGGGCGGCGACCAGGTGTCCGGCCGGTTGGCGCGGGTCGGTGAGGACTGGATGTTGCTGGTGGACCAGTCCGGGGAGTGGATCGTGCGCCACGCAGGCGTGGTCAGCCTCACCGGGCTCTCGTCTCGGGCCAACAGCGAGGAGACGTGGTCGGTGATGGACCGGCTGTCGCTGCGCGCCGTGCTGCGACGGCTCTCCGGCGTCCACGAACCCTGCCGCGTGCACTTCTGCGACCACCAGCAGATCGAGGGACGAGTCGGTCGCGTCGGCCGGGACTTCTTCGAGCTCCACGTGGGCGTGGGGCCGGACCGCAGCCTGCAGGTCGTGCCGGTGTCCGCGGTGTCCGCGCTCCAGGGTCGCACCGAATGACCCGAGACGGCGGTTCAGTCCTTGGCGGGAGTGCCCTCAACGAAAGGATGGTCGCCGACGAACCTGTCGGCGTCCGCATAGGCCCGCTCGATGTAGGCCTCGAGCTCACTCGCCTCGACCCGCCACTGTCCGCGGCCGCCGATCTTGATCGCCCGGAGCTCGCCGCGGCGCACCAACGCGTAGACCTGCGCGCCGGAGATGTTGAGGACCTCCGCCACGTCTGCCAGCTGGAGGAACCTCGGCGTCGCGTTCACGATCCCCACTCTGCCACCGGTCGCGTGCGGTTGAGAACGGTTGACACGACTTGCCTGTGGAAAGCATCCGGAGGAAGGGGCCGCTCCCGATGACACTCACCGCTCCTACCCGGCCCGAAGTGACCGTTCCTCGCGCCACCCGCAGCCACCGTCTTGGCTGGCGCAACCCTCGGCTCCTGCTCGGGATCGTCCTGGTCGCCGGCTCGGTGGTCCTCGGCGCCCGCCTGCTCTCGGCGGCGGACGACACCGTGGACGTCTGGGCCGTGGCCCGCGACCAACCTGTGGGAGCCTCCATGGACCGGGGTGACCTCGAGCGACGAGCGATCCGCTTTCCCGACGCCGAGACCGCCGAGGGTTACCTGGCGGCCGATGGTCCACTGCCCTCCGGAGCGACGCTGAACCGCCCCGTGTCCGCCGGTGAGCTGCTGCCGCGCTCGGCCTTCGCCAAGGGCTCGGGGCCGAGCCTGACCGAGGTGCCCATCAGTGTTGTCTCCGACGACCTCCCTGCCACGGTCAGAGCGGGTTCGGTGGTCGACGTGTGGGTGACGCCCAAAGTCTCCGCCGTCGACCAGACCAGGGTGAAGGCCGTTGCCGTGCTGAGCGACGTCGTCGTGGTGTCCGCGCCGCACGCCTCCGAGGGACTCGCGCCCCAGTCCACCCGCCAGGTCATCGTCGGTGTGCCCGCCAACCGCGCCGACGACCTCGCCACGGCGCTGGGCGGCATGTCCGAGGGTCGCATCGTCATCGTCAGGAAGGGCTGAAGGCGATGTCCGGGCGCGTCACAGTGCTGCTGGCCGCCGGGGGAGCGGTCTGGGAAGCGTCAGCGCTCCGGCTGCTGAGCGGGCCCACGACCCTGGTGCTGAAGAGGTGCGTGGACCTCAGCGACCTCCTCGCCAGTGCTGCGACCGGACAGGCCGATGTCGCCGTCGTCGCCGGGGAGCTCTCCGGCCTCGATGCCGATGCCGTGATGCAGCTGCTGCGTGAGGACGTGCGCTGCGTCGCCGTCGACGGGGACGTCGAGGGCCTGACCCGGATCGGTGTCATCGCGGTGCTCCTCGAGGACGACCTATCAGCCCTCCCGGAAGCGGTCACCACGGCCGGGACCCGCGAGCTCGTCGTGGACCCCGGCCCCGAGCCCGTGTCCTTCCTCGGGGCCAGCGGTGCGCCGGGCCGCATCTTCGCCGTACACGGACCCGCCGGTGCCCCAG
>JBDSXU010000056.1:0-6745 GCA_039926005.1 Marmoricola sp. | reverse complement strand
GTCTGGGTGGCCTCGATCTTCTTGGCCAGGGCGACCGCGTCCGCGTTCTTGCCATCGGCCTGCTCGGTCTTGGCCATCTCGATGGCGCCCTCGTGATGGGCGATCATCATGGTGAGGAACATGTGGTCCCAGTCGCCGCCGTGGGCCCTGCCGAGCCTGCCCATATCGTCGGCGTCCATCATGCCGGGCATCTCATCGGAGCTTCCGTGGCCCATGTCCCCGTGGTCCATGTGGTCCGAGGGCGCGTCCTGGCCCCAGTCCTTGAGCCACTGCGTCATGGTGTCGATCTCGGGGCCCTGAGCAGCAGCGATGTCGTCGGCCAGATTCTTCACCTGTGCGCTGTGGGCCTGGCTGCTGGCCATCTGCGACATCTGTACGGCCTGCTCGTGGTGGGGAATCATGTCGGTCGCGAACGTCACGTCGGCGTCGTTGAACTTCGCGTTGGCCGTGCCCGTGTCTCCGCTCGACTTCGACGTCTCCTCGCTCCCGCAGGCGGCGAGGGTGAGGACGGCGGCCAGGAGCAGCGCCATGAGTGCGGTCATCTTCTTCATGCTGGTTCCTTCTCGGTTTCGGGTAGGGCCGGACGTGAGGCCGGTTCCGGCAGGCGGAGTCGCTTGAGGAGCAAGGTGTTGATCGGCTCGGGCACGGGTATGACGCCGGCTGTTGGCCAACTTCGTCTCGTCAGACTGCCTTCTGCGCGCGTGGGTAACGGCTGAGGTTTGGTCAAGATTCGTTGAAGATCTCCCTGCCGGGGCGGGGCGACCTGGATCCTCAGGTGCTCGCGGGCAGGCGGACCGTGAAGGTCGAGCCACGGCCGAGGCCGTCGCTCGTCGCGGAGATCGTGCCGCCGTGTGCTTCCACAAGTGCCTTGGCGATGCTGAGTCCGATGCCGGAGCCGCCTCGGGTGCGGTCGCGTGCGGCGTCGGCACGATAGAAGCGGTCGAAAAGATGTCGCAGGTGCTCGGCGGCCACCCCGTCGCCGGTGTCCACGACGAGGATCTCGATCCACTGGTTGGCACGTCGACACGACAGCTTCACCCGACCACCGGCGGGGGTGTGCCGGAGAGCGTTGTCGAGCAGGTTGCCCAGAACCTGTGCCATCCGGTCGGGATCGACCCCCACGAGGTCGGTCGCGTTCAGGTCGAGGTCCAGCTCAACGCCCTTGGCGGCGTACCTGTCCCGGGCGCCGTCGGCCGCGGTCCGGGCGAGGGAGGCAGCCTCCACGGGTTGGGGGCTGATCTCGAGCCGGCCTTCCTCTGCCCGCGACACCGCACTGATGTCTTCTGCTAGTCGGTGCAATCTGTGGGTGCTGCCTCGGATCACCTCCAGGGTGCTCTGGTCGGGGTCACGGACGCCGTCCTCGACGGCCTCGAGGTGGGCTTCGATGGTTGCCAGCGGGGTGCGCATCTCGTGAGCGAGATCGGCGAGCATCCGGCGTCGGGTGCTCTCGGTAGTCTCGAGCCGCTTCGCGAGGGTGTTGTAGCTCGATGCGAGTACGGCGAACTCACCACCAAGCCCCGGGTCGGGGACCCGGGCGTGGTACCCGCCGGAGGCCATCTGCTCGGCCGCGTCCGCGACGCTGGAGATGGAGCGCTGCACCCGCCGGCTGAAGTACCAGGACACGACCAGCGCGGCGCTCACGGCCGCGATCAGCGCGACCCCGATGGAGATCAGCAGGGCTGAGGTGAAGGCCTGGTCCACGTGCCGCGTCTCGGCGGCGGTGTGTCCGACGTGGGCTCGGGTGAGGTGTTCGTGGAAGATTTGGGGGGCCAGCAGGGAGGCGACCAGCCAGGTGGTCAGCGCCCCGGCGAGAAGGACCAGGGCTTGGGCCGCGAGCAGCCGGGTCGCGAACCCTCGTCCACCACCCGGACATTTCCCGAGGCTCATTGGCCCGTGCCCATGCGGTAGCCGACTCCGCGAACGGTTCTGAGGTAGCGCCCTTCGACAGCGTCGTCGCCCAGCTTGCGGCGCAGGTGCCCCAGGTGCACGTCGACCAGGTGTTCGTCCCCGACCCACGTGGGGCCCCACACGTCCTCGATCAGCTGTCGGCGGCTGAACGCCATCTGTGGCCGTCCGGACAGGGCTGCCAGCAGGTCGAACTCGGTGCGGGTCAGCGACACCGGCTCCCGGTCGAGCCAGACGTCGCGCCCGAGCGGGTCGATACGGAGCGGGCCGAAGGTGCGGACTTCGCTGGGGGCCTCGCCGGTCGGGCCAGCGGCTCGGGGTCGGCGCAGCATGGCTTGTAGTCGTGCCGTCAGCTCGCGGGGGCTGAACGGCTTGGTCATGTAGTCGTCGGCGCCGACCGAGAGCCCGATCAGCATGTCCACCTCGTCGCTGCGTGCTGTCAGCATGACCACGTAGGCGTCCGAGAAGGTGCGCACCTGCCGGCACACCTCGATTCCGTCCAGGCCCGGCAGTCCGAGATCCAGGACGATCACGTCGGGGTCGACCTCACGCGCCGAGGTGACTGCCTGCTGCCCGTCGTGGGCGAGGGTCACGTCGAAACCGTCGCGCTCCAGGTAGCTGCCGAGGACGCGTGCGAGCTCTTGTTCGTCCTCGACCACCATCGCCCGAAGTCCCCTCTTGGGACGGTCCCCACCCGGGAGGGACCCGGTGGTGGAGGTGTCCTGGGTGGTGTGGTCATCCATGCGCCCATGGTGGCAGCCAGGACTCCGGGCAGCCCCGCCGTCCGAGCCGTTACCGCCGATCTTCAACGAACCTTCACACGATCGCGACCCGGTTCACCGACCCGTCCCCGCACAGTGAGACCAAACGCGAACAAGGGAGATGGGACCGATGATGGATTGGTATGACCACGGAAGCAACTCGGGTGGCTGGATCTGGATGATGCTGATCATGGTGGTGTTCTGGGGCCTGGTGGTCGTCGCCCTCATCGCCCTGTTCCGCGGCACCACGCGCAGCGGCACCACCGACGGCACAGCTGTGCGGGAGCAGGATCCGCTCGAGCTCCTCGACAGTCGTTTCGCACGAGGGGAGATCGACGCCGAGGAGTACCACACCCGCCGGGAGGCCCTGCACGAAGCTCGGTCTCGCTCCGCGCGCTAGCGCGACGCGGCTAACCGTCGACTAACCGCGATGACTCACCCGGACGCCACGGTTCCCGTGCACCCGGGCGCCTTGACCGTGGCGTGGAATTCCCTGACCACGGCACTCGGCGTCGTTATGGGTCTGGCGCCGCACGTCCCTCATCACGTCGGTCTGCTGGCTGGAGCCGCGTTGGTCAGCGGGCTGGCCGGCAACCTCGCCTTCGCCCTGGTGGGTCTGCTGTCCATCCCTATGCTGCGGCGGCCTCAGTGCCGTGCGTATCCGCCAAGACCTGATGGCCTCAGGCACCATCGTGGCGGGCTCTGCTCTCGGGCGCCGGGTTCGTGATCTTCAGAGAACCTTCACACAAAGCTTCGGGATTCCCCTCGGGTTCCCCGGTCACAGTGGAGGGACAAGGAATCTAGCGACGGAGATGGCAGACATGTGGGGTTGGAGCGATAGCACAATGGGTGGCGGTGGCTGGGTTGTCATGGTGCTGGGCATGGTCATCTTCTGGTCACTGGTCATCCTCGCGGTGGCCATGATCTTCCGCGGAAACCGGAATGACAATCGCGGGACGGGAACTCCACGTCTCGACCCGATGGACATCCTCGATGAGCGGTTCGCCCGAGGTGAGATCGACGCCGAGGAGTATCACAGCCGCAGGGACGCCCTACGGCGAGTCAGCTGATCCACGTCACGTTCCGCATCAGTCCCACCGCGAGGAGTTCCCTGCATGCTTGAAGTCTCCCGGCGTAGTTTGATGCGTGGTGCAGCGGGTGCAGTCGGAGCCTTGACCCTTGGTGGACTCGCCGCCTGCGCTCAGAACTCGTCCACCGTTGGCCCAGCCTCGGCCGCGGTCCTCCGCGCCGAGAAGGCACGACGCAGCGCCGGGCAGCGCGTCGTCACGGCTCGACTCACGGCGCAGCCGCTCACGGTGAACCTGGGCGGACGGGTGGTTCAGACATGGGGGTACAACGACTCCGTGCCCGGACCCTTGTTGCGCGTGACAGCCGGAGACCTGCTTCGGGTGAAGGTGAGCAACCGGCTTCCGAGCGAGACCAGCGTCCACTGGCATGGCATCGCGCTACGCAACGACATGGACGGCGTGCCTGGCATCACCCAGCTGCCGATCAAGGCGGGAGGCGACTTCGGGTACGCGTTCACCGCGCCCGATCCCGGCACGTACTTCTACCACCCCCACTCCGGGGTCCAGCTCGACCGCGGTCTCTACGGCGTCATGGTCGTCGATGACCCCGCGGAACCCGGAAGGTACGACGACGAATGGGTCCTCGTGCTCGACGACTGGCTGGACGGCACCGGCCGGACCCCGGACCAGGTCCTGTCCAAACTGCGCGGAGGCCACAGCGGCTCAGGTGGCATGGGTGACATGGGCGGGTCAGGTGGCATGGGTGGCGAGATGCAGTCGGCCATCCTGGGAGGGGCCGGCGACATCGACTACCCCCACTATCTGATCAACGGCAAGACCCCCGACGCGCCGGTCACCTTGAGTGGCAAGCCAGGTGCACGCGTCCGGATCCGGATCATCAACGCCGGCTCCGACACCGCGTTTCGGGTCGCCCTGGGCGAGCACGAGATGACGATCACGCACAGCGACGGGTTCCCTGTGGCCCCGGTCAGGACCGATGCGGTGATGGTCGCGATGGGCGAGCGCTACGACGTGACCGTCACTCTGCGCGACGGCGTCTTCCCTCTGGTGGCCTCGGCCGAGGGCAAGAACGGTCAAGGGCTCGCAGTTGTTCGGACGGGTTCGGGACGCACGCCGCCGCCCGAGGTGCACCCCACAGAACTGGACCGTCGTGTGCTGCACGGGACACAGCTGGCCGTGGCCGAGCAGGTGGCCCTCCCGGCCCGTCGCGTCGATCGAGAACATGACGTCGTGCTGGGCGGCTCGATGGCGCGGTACCGGTGGACAATCAACGGCAAGACGTTCCCGGATGCGGATCCGCTGCCCGTCAAACAGGGAGAGCGCGTCCGGCTCAGCTTCCAGAACACATCGATGATGTTCCACCCGATGCACATCCATGGTCACACGTTCGGTGTGGCGGGAGGCGGCGCCCGCAAAGACACTGTCATCGTCCGCCCGATGAAATCTGTGAGCGTCGACCTCGACGCCGACAACCCCGGTCAATGGGCCGCGCACTGCCACAACATCTACCACGCCGAGGCCGGGATGATGACCACGCTTTCCTACCAGATCTAGAGGTACAGCTATGAGCCGGACGCACCCCACCGATACGCACCCCAAGTCCGACCCCAACACCGCCAGCGACGTCGCAGCCAACGGAATGACCGCTCCTACCACCCCACCCCGCAGCCGACTCCGGGCGATCTGGGACGGCCTGTCGGCCGCAGTCGGTGTCGCATTGGGGATTCTCCCGCACGTGCTGCACCACATCGGTCTGATCGCCGGAGCAGCACTCGTCACCGGCGCCGGTGGGAACCTGCTCTTCTTCACACTCGGGCTGCTGTTCTCAATACCGCTTCTGCGCAGACTCCACCGAAGGTTTCACACCTGGCGGGCACCGGCCATCGCTGTCGTGGGCTTCACAGCCCAGTTCTCCCTCTCGGCGTTCGTCATCGGACCGGCCATCGCCGGCAACTCGGCTCCCGCAGGAGACCCCACCTCGCCGACCCCAACACCAACAGAGAACCCAGCGGTCACCACGTCGGATGATCCCAACCTTCAGAGAACCTTCACAAGAAGCCGTCAGGGCCTTCACAACACCGAGACATCCTGAGAGGGAACTCGAAACACAACTCGAAACGGAGTGCGTCGCACAGACTCAGTCGCACCCTCGAGGCCAACGCCGGGAGGCAGTCATGACGAACAACAAGATCCTGTACGGGCTCGCCATCGTGGCCGGAGCGGCCATCGCCCTCTGGGCGGGGCTGCCCCCGATCTGGCTCCTCTTCCTGGCATGTCCCGTCATGATGATGTTCATGATGGGCGGAATGGGCGGGATGCACGGCGATCCTGACAAGAGGGGGCCCTCGAGCGGCGAGGACAACAATGCCCCGAACCCTCCGCGCCCGACTCACATCGACGGGTCACACGACCGCATCTGATCGGCCGTGACGCCGTCGCCCGGTGACACATGCGGGGCAAACAAGGTTCGCTACGTCGATCTGACCGAGGAAGTGATTGTCCGTGGCGGACATGGTGGCCGAGGCCCCGCGAACTGTTGTGCTCGAACTTGATGGGTTGCACTGGGCGACGCAGAAGAACGCAGTGGAGGCCGTACTGCGGCGGCGGCCGGGTGTAGTGAGCGTGGAGGCGAACCCTTCTGCTCAGACCGCGACGGTGACCTATGACCCGGGCGCCACCTCCGTGCAGGAGCTCGCGGGGTGGATCGAGAAGTGCGGGTACCACTGCCGAGGCGAGTCGGTTCCAGATCACGTCTGTGCACCAGTCGTCTCTGACCCGATGGCAGATGACGGTGCCGCCCCCGTTGCGCACACAGATCATCCGGACCGTGAGGGGCACTCGAGGCCCCCAGTGGGCTCCATGGCGGGATCGGGGGACCGCACAGGCAGCCCGGCCGACGTGATGGGCCACGGCGGTCAGGGTGAGATGTCCATGGCAGCCATGGTTCGTGACATGCGGAACCGGTTCCTGGTAGCGGTGGGCTTCGGGGTCGTAATCACGTTGTGGTCGATGATCGGGCGCAAGGTGCTC
>JBDSXU010000055.1:0-7756 GCA_039926005.1 Marmoricola sp. | reverse complement strand
CGCCGAGCCTGCGGCTGGACGCCAAGGCGGGCGACCTCCTCGTTTACTGCAAGGCCGGGTGGCGCTTCAGCGACCCCCAGCCCACCAGCAACCCGATCCCCGGCAACCACGGCCACCCCGCCACCGAGCCCATCCCCTTCTTCATCGGCGGTGGATCCACGTCGGTGAAGAAGGGCATCGCTCGTTCTGCCAAGGCGCACACCATGGACGTGGCGCCGACCCTCGGCGCCTACTTCGGCGTGAAGGCGCCCAGCACGGGCTGGGAGGGCGCGTTGCGCCTCTGAGTGGGTGACGCGGCCTCGCCATTTCACAGACCCACCACTAGCGTTCCCCCCGGAGGTGGACGATGGACGTTCGGGAACTGGTGACGAGTCACTACAGCGGTCGGGACCTGGGCACGGCGATCCTCTCTGCGCTGGCCGAGGCCGGGACCGACGTGGATCGCATCGGTCCCGCAGACCTGTTCCCGGTGGACCAGCTCCACGCGGGTGGAGCTGCGGCCACCAGGGCCACGTTGGACCGGTTGGGGCTTGCTGCGGGGATGCGCCTGCTGGACGTCGGCTGCGGAATCGGCGGCACCTCGAGGATGGCGGCGATGGCGGGTGCCGAGGTGACCGGCATCGACTTGACCCCGGACTTCATCGACGCGGCGACGGCCCTCACCGAACGGGTGGGTCTGAGCGACAGGGTGTCCTACGTGCTCACTGCGGGTGAGTCCGCGCCCTTCGAGGACGCCTCGTTCGACGCCGCCGTGATGGTTCACGTCGGCATGAACATCCCGCGCAAGGCGGTGGTCTTCTCGCAGGTGCATCGCGTGCTGGCGCCCGGCGCTCGGTTCGTCATGTTCGAGCAGATGCGGACGGCCGACGGTGACCTCACCTACCCGCTGCCTTGGGCCGAGGACGAGCGTTCCTCCTTCGTCGAGACCGCTGACGAGTACGTCGCGCACCTCGAGGCCGCGGGCTTCACGGTCGAGGAGGTCGAAGACCGGACGGCCTCGACCTTGGGCTCTCCCCCGGCCGGTTCCCTGTCCCCGAACGTCGTGTTCGGGCAGGCCTTCGCGGAACGGATCGGCAACAACGTAGCGGCCACCAGAGCAGGCCAGCTGGGCGCCATCCTGGTGGCCGCGCGCGCCTGAGTCCGATCTGTGTCGGCTCAGCCGATGCTGCGCGCGCGGTCCCCCCAGAACCGGGCACGCAACGCCTTCTTGTCCGGCTTGCCGAGCCCGGTCAGGGGCAGCGCGTCGAGCGATCACCTGCTTGGGCGACTGGAGGACCGGCCACGCAGATCTCCCCTGGCTCCCCCACCGGCACCGGCTTTCCGTCCTCGTCGAGCAGGCGGTGCGGAGCAGAGCGGAGGGTCGGCCGTAGGAGGCCAGCCGCGCCGTGTCGTGGTCGCCCTTGGCGAGGTAGCTGATCACCATCGGCGCCTCGGACTGGCCATAGTACTGGGCGAAGATCGGCCCGAAGCGCTCGATCGCCTCGGCCAGACGCGTGGGGTTGATTGCCGACGCACCGTAGTAGACGGTCTCGAGCGACGACAGGTCGCGCGTCTTGGAGTCGGGATGGTCCATCAGCGCATACAGCATCAAGGGCACCAGCATCGTGGCGGTGATCCTCCGCTCCTCGATCGTGCGGAGCACTTCTGCCGGGTCGAACCGCGGCAGCACGACCAGGCACCCGCCCTTGATCACGGTGGGCACGAAGATGGCGGCGCCCCGGTGCGACAGCGGCGTACACATCAAGAAGCGCGGCGACTCCGGCCACTCCCACTCGGCGAGCTGCACCAGCGTCATCGTCGCCATCGCCCGGCTGGTGCCGATGACGCCCTCGGGCTTCCCGTTGTGCCGCCGGTGTAGGTGATCGAGACGATGTGATCCGGGGGCAGCAGTGCAGCCTCCAGCGGCTCGGCCCTGAACGTCTCAGCCGCTGCAGCAAGGTCCTTGCCGACTTGTGCGAGCTCTTCCGGAACGGGTCCGACGGTGAGCACCTGCGCCAGGCCGGGCACCTTCTCCAACAGCCGCAGCGCGCGCTCGACGAACTTCGGCACCGGGTCGATGATCAGCGTGGTGATATCGGCGTCGTTCAGCGGGTAGGCGTGGTCGTCGAGCGAGCCGAGCGGGTGCAGTGAGGTACGCCGGTAACCCTGGTCTGTCCGGCCCCGAGGATGAACAGCACCTCGGGCCGGTTGAGCGCGAGCAGTGCCGCCGGCGTACCGAACCCGGCGCCGAGCGCCTCGAAGGCCTGCACGTACTGGCTGATCCGCTCCGCGACCTCACCCCCGGTGAGCGTGATGTCGCCGAGGAACATCACCGGCCTGGTGCGGTGCCGCTTGAGCGCCGCCACCATCAGGTGGCCGTTGTGGGTGCCGAGCCTCAGGGTGTCGGAGCTCGAGGTCTCGGGGGGTAGCGATTCCGTCATGCCGCGAGACTAGAACGTGTTGCAGAAATGATCAATCAGTGGGTGAGACGCTTGAGTCGCCCACGCGCGGTCGCATCGGCCGACAACGGCACCAGTTCAGTCGCGTTTCCCAGCCCGAAGGACGGCATGTTGCCGTAGATCGACTCGTACTCCCCCTCCCGCACCAGGAACGTCTCGTGCCAGATCCCGGTGCGCGCGGACTTCCCGACGCGCTTCCAGTACTTGCGCCACGGAGCGAGATGGGGATCGTCGGCATTGCTCGCGAACCGCTCGAGGTCAGCGAAGGACCGCCAGTACTGGACGGTCGTGAGCCCGTGCGTGTGGAACCCCAGCAGACCCTTCTCGGGGTGTTCGGTGAGGTACTTCAGCATGTGCTGCATCCCCCGCATGCCACCAAGGTCGTTGAAGCTCCTGACGGGATGTCTCAGCTCGAGCCGGGCACCGATCAGGAACACCACGAAGTCGCCGTCGACCCGGGCCGTCCAGCGACCCTGTTTGACCTCTGCCATGACTGCATCCTCCGCCTTGGCATCAGGCCGGGCAAGGAGACGCCCCAGCTGGGCCGGCCCTAGGCCTGGGCGAAGGTGGCGAGCGCCTGCACTCCTTCGGGGGGCAGGGTCACGCCGTCCTCACTGCCCGGGTTGATCGCCAGCCACAGTTCCTGGGAAGGCCAGCTGGCCGCAAGCTCCGCCAACGGAAGCTGAACGGCGGGCGCGGGATCGGCCCCGGCTGCGATCAGCGCCTCCTCCGAGGTGAAGACGGGGACGTACCGAGTGCCGTCCTGTTCGATCACGGGGATGGCGATCGAACCTTCCGGAGGCGCTTCTCCGTCGGTGATCTCCTGGGGCAGCAGCGCGATGCTGGAGCCGAGGGCCTGGAGCAGTGCCTGAGTCTCGACCGCGTCAGGTCCGGCTGTGCTCGCGCCGTCGTCCAGGGGCTGCTCGTTCGGGAGTGCGTTGCTCATGGTCGTTCCTCTCGTAGAGATCGTCACGGGCAAAACGTCAACCGTAACGGAGGTGACCAAGGTGGCGTGGAGCCATTCCTAACCCCCCCGAGGCCAACCCCGGTACGCACGCGGAGGCGGTCGAGCTTGTCTTCGACCCGGAGCAGACCTCGTTCCGCGACATCCTCGAGTTCTTCTTCCAGATCCACGATCCGACGACGATGAACCGCCAGGGGGACCACATCGGCACCGAGTACCGTTCCGCGATCTTCTACGCGGGCGATGAACAGAAGCGGGTCGCCGAGGACACGGTCGCCGACGTCGAGTCGTCCGGACTCTGGCCCGGCAAGGTCGTCACCGAGATCGAGCCCATCGGGCCTTTCTGGGAGGCCGAGTCCGAGGACCAGAACTACCTGGAGAAGAACCCCGAAGGCGAGACCTGCCATTTCGTGCGACCGGGCTGGAAGCTCCCACACCCCGAGACCGCGTCCTGACTCAGCAGGGTGTCGCGGCCTTTGTCGTAGCCGTGCCCCTCGTGTTGCCCTGACTCAAGATTCTCAGTCATCCGACAGCCGGATCTCGACCATCAGCTCGTCGGCGAGCCCCTCGAGCATTGAGCGCAGCGCGTCGGTGCTCGTTGCCGGCGGGGCTTTGAGCACCGCGCGGGCCTCGAAGAGCGTCCCCCCGCTCATGGGCGCCTCGCGCACGTCGGTGCTGAGCTCTTCGATGCTGACCTGACGGGTGGCGAGAGAAGCGGAGACCTCCGCCACGATGCCGGGGTGATCGGCCCCGAGCAGCTCGAGGTGGAGTCGCAACGATTCGCGCTCGACGGGCTCGTCGGTTCGCTCGAGGGCAACCTGCAGGCCCTGGGCGTTCAGCGCCGTGAGGTCGGCGACCAGCGCGTCGAGCCGCTTGTCGGCGACGGTCACCAACACGATGCCGGCAAACTTGCCCGCCAGCCGTGCCATCTGACTGCGCTCCCAGCTGGCGCCGTGGGCATTGATCGGAGCCGAGAGCGCCGAGACGAGACCTGGTCGGTCATCGCCGAGGACCGTGAGGATGAAGGTAGCCACAGACGCAGGCTACGAGACCGGCGCGAACCCCACTATCCCCAGATCCACCAGATGACGGTCCACATGCCTGGGCCGATCATCGCGACCACCCAGTGCACGAGCACGATGGCCGCCCCTCCGAGGACCATGCCCCCCATCGGGGCTCGCCGTGGTCCTCTTCGGCCTGGTCCCCGCGGATCTCCCTGCAGTTCGCAGACCCCTACTGACTGGGCAACTCGTATCAGGGGCCCAGAAGCCCACCTCTTTGAGACCTGAGGACCAGGAGGTACGGACCATGCGGTTCAGTGACGTACGGCAGATCACGGCTCCCGTAGCCGAGGTCTGGGCGGTGCTTCACGACACTGAGACTCTGCTCGCGACCATTCCCGGTTGCGAGCGCCTCAGCCCGTTGGGTAGCGGCCGCTACTCAGCGACCCTGGCCGCGCGGGTGGGCCGCCTTGCCGACACCTACCGCGGCACCTTTGCCATCGACGACACCTGCCCGGGTTCGGAGCTGGTGGTCTGCGTCGCCGGTCACGGCCGCTGCGGCTCGCTGGAGCTGGACCTGCGTGTTCGGCTGCATGAGGGGTTCGCGCCGGCCACGACGGCTTTGGTGTACGACGCTCGCGCGCGCGTCAGCGGACTGGTCGGCCGGCTCGGCCGGACGCCGCTCACGGTCGCCGGGGGCCACATCACCGGCTGCTTCTTCCGCGACCTGGAGCGGGCCGTTTGTGCCCGGTCGCTCAGGGAGCCACCACGACGCGCTGAACAGCAGCAGCCGGCCATGGCCAGCCGGATCGTCCCGCGGATCCCCTGACGGTCAGGCCAGGACTTCGGCGACCTGGCGAACCTCGTCGGCCGACCGGCAGCTGAGCAACAGCGTGGTGACGCCGGACTCCGCCCACTCCGCCACCCGGTCGCGCACCTTGGGCGCGTCGCCGATGATGTGCAGCTGGTCCACCAGCTCGTCGGGAACCATGGCTGTGGCCGCGTCCTTCTTGCCCTCGAGGTAGAGCTCCTGCACCCGCTCGGCCACGTCCGCATAGCCCATCCTGATGAAGACCTGCTTGTGGAAGTTCTGCTCCTTGGCGCCCATGCCGCCCATGTAGAGGGACAGCGTGGGCTTGAGCGCCTCGATGACCGGGCCCGGATCGTCGGTGATCTGTAGGTGGCAGGTGGAGGCGATCTCGAAGTCCTCCCGCGTACGCCGTGCCCCCGGTCGCGCGAAGCCCTCATCGAGCCAGGGTTGATACATCGCCGAGGCCGCCGGGGAGTAGAAGATCGGGATCCAGCCGTCGGCGATCTCGGCCGTCTGGGCCACGTTCTTCGGCCCTTCGGCGCCGAGCCAGATCGCGATGTCGGCACGCAACGGATGCACGATCGACTTCAGCGGTTTGCCCAAGCCAGTTGAGCCCTCCCCGGTGTACGGCAACGGGTAGTGCGGCCCATCGTTGGTGACCGGCGCCTCGCGAGCCAGCACCTTGCGGACGATCTCGACGACCTCGCGGGTGCGCGCCAGAGGCTTGGTGAACGGCTGGCCGTACCAACCCTCCACGACCTGCGGACCGCTCACGCCCATGCCGAGCACGACCCGGCCGCCGGACAGGTGGTCCAGCGTCAGCGCGTGCATGGCGATCGAGGTGGGCGAGCGGCCGGACATCTGCACAATGGAGGTGCCGAGACGCACCCTGCTCGTCTCGCGTCCCCACCAGGCGAGCGGAGTGAACGCATCGGAGCCCCACGCCTCGGCGGCGAAGATCGAGTCGAAGCCCGCGTCCTCGGCGGCGGCCACGAGCTCGCCGACCCCCGTCGGCGGCTGTGCGCCCCAGTAGCCGAGCTGCAGTCCAAGCTTCATGTCTCTCCTTCGGCGGGCTTCTTGCCCCCAAGACTAGAACGTGTTTCACTTTCGAGCCATGACCAGTGCCCCAGCATCTCGCACCCTGCACGCGCCGATGAAGGTCGAGTTCGACTACACGCGATCCCTGGGTCCGGTCCTCTCGCAGTTCATGACCGGCCTGCGCCGACGCCAAGTGACGGGCGGAGTCCTCTCTGACGGAACGGTGGTCGTCCCACCTCCGGAGTACGACCCGATCACCCACGACGCGATCACGGAGATCGTGGCGGTGGGGGACGAAGGGGTCGTACGCACCTGGTCGTGGGTCTCCGAACCCGTGGTTGACCAGCCGCTCGAGAAGCCCTTCGCCTTCGCGCTCGTGCAGCTCGACGGAGCCGATGCTCCCCTGCTGCACGCGGTCGACGTCGACTCGCCTGCCGACATGGAGACCGGCATGCGGGTCAAGGCGCGGTGGGCCGAGGAGACGGTCGGGCACATCACGGACATCGCCTGCTTCGAGCCGATCACCAACCCGACAAGAGTTGGGGCGAGGGGCGGGGGCGACGACGACGAGGTCGTCACTCGCATCGTCAGCCCGGTCCGCCTCGCCTACGACTACGCCGCCTCCCCCGAGGAGTCGAAGTTCTTCCGCGGCCTCGCGGAGGGTCGCATCCTCGGCCAGCGCTGCCCCACCTGCGAGAAGGTATACGTCCCGCCGCGCGGTGCGTGCCCGGTCGACGGGGTGCCCACGACCGACGAGGTGGAGCTGCAGGGCTTGGGCACCATCACGACGTACTGCATCGTCAACGTGCCGTTCCTGGGCCAGAAGATCAAGCCGCCGTACGTCTCGGCGTACGTCTTGCTCGATGGCGCCGACATCGCCTTCCTGCACCTGATCCTCGACGCAGAGGCGAGCGAGGTCCGGATGGGCATGCGCGTCGAGGCCGTGTGGAAGCCGCGCGACGAGTGGGGCACCACGATCGAGAACATCAGTCACTTCCGTCCGACCGGTGAGCCGGATGCGGAGTACGACACCTACAAGCAACACCTCTGAGAGGGCGAGTATGCGTGACGTAGCCGTCGTGGGCTTCGCCCAGCGACAGATGAAGGAGATGGACGGATCCCCCACCTGTGTGGAGATCCTCGTCCCCATCTTCGCCGAGCTCTTCGAGCAGACCGGCTGGACCAAGTCCGACATCGACTTCTGGTGCTCGGGATCCAGCGACTACCTGGCCGGTCGCTCGTTCTCGTTCGTCTCGGCCGTCGACGCGATCGGGGCGTTGCCGCCGGTCAACGAGTCGCACGTGGAGATGGACGCCGCCTGGGCCCTCTACGAAGCGTGGGTCAAGCTGCAGACCGGCGAGATCGACACCGCTCTCGTCTACGGCTTCGGCAAGTCCTCAGCCGGCGTGCTCCGCCGGACCCTGGCCATGCAGCTAGACCCGTACACGATGACCCCACTGTGGCCCGACACCGTGTCGATCGCGGGTCTGCAGGCGCGTCAGGG
>JBDSXU010000054.1:0-2220 GCA_039926005.1 Marmoricola sp. | reverse complement strand
GGCTGGTCTTGACGGCTGCTTGCTCGGTTGCGCTCACCTTCCAACCCTGCGGAGTGCGGAAGTGGTTCCTCGCTCGGATCGCATGGTCTCGAACTTGCGGTCCTGGCGGTGGAGCGTCATTGGTCCGAGCGCGCAGGTGCACGGGCTGGGGGTTAGACCGGCCGCAGTCTTTACCTCGCGCGCGTTGACACCCCCTGCCACCCCGCTAGCCTCAATCGAGGACGTGGTGATGACAACCTCGCCACCGGCGGAGAGGGAGATCGCTGATGCGACGAGTTGCTGTTCTGGTCCTGCTGCTGCCCCTGCTGATGCTGGTCCAGGCCGGACCGGCCGCGGCCGGAGTGTCCTGTCACCAGATCAACGCGAAGGGCGCGGGCCAGGGAGCTCCTCCGCAGGCCGGTGACCCCCCGGGCCTGATCCGGACCGTCGCCCAGATCCGTGGTGGCGGTCTGTTGCAGGGCACGACCGAGGCCGCCTTCCAGGTCACCGGTTTCACGCCGACCGGGATCGCGTTCGGCGGCGACCTCACGTTCACCACGAACCGGGCGACGCTTACGGTCGACCTCGACGGCACGCTCGACCTGACGACCGGCGGGTTCGCGGCCTCAGGAGACGTGAGTGGGGCCACCGGGAAGCTCGAGGGTGCGACCGGCACGCTCACACTTGCGGGAAGGCAGAACCTCTCCGACCCCGCAGGCACCTTCACCGAGACGGTGTCCGGCGAGATCTGCGTCGACCTCGGCGGGGTCGGCAAGAAGTAGCCTCCCGGCCGCCGGACGGTGCTGTGCCGCCGCCGCTGAGGCGGACGACGGCCTCCATGCCGCGGCCCGCGCCAGCGGGCTCACGCGTGAGAGAATGCTGATGTGAGGCGAGCTCTTCGTCATCGCGGCCCCTGTCTGCACTTCGCCCTCGTCTCCTGAGGGCTCTCCATGTCGCCAATCCAGTCTGCGGAGCAATGGCATCCGAGCTGTCATAGGACGTGACGCAAGGGGCCGTGCTGAGTTGTCGGATTAGAAGCACGCCTCGGGGCGACGTGAAGGTCAGGTAGCCGAGCTCCTTGGGAGGACCGAGCCACGGCCTGAGCCGAACACGTCCGCACATCGGCATCCGGCCGTCCCACGGGCCGAACCGCCCGCGGCGACTCGCCAGCTTCGCCGCGCTGCCCGGCTCGATAGCTTTCCCGTCACCGATTGAGCTCGCCATGGCTGGAGGAGTTGAACCTCTCACGTCGGCCTCGTCGACGAGGCCGAGGACGCTCCGGTAGCGGTTCCGCGAACGGTCGCTTCCACCTCAATGACCCGTCCGGTTGATCCTGACGCTCGCCAGGGACTGGACACCCGTGGTCGGCACCGGCCTAGGCTGATTCCCATGGCTCTTTGGATCGGGAGAGAAAGTTGGCTCGGCTACCGATGGCGCAAGCACGGACTTGGAGGCAGCCTGAGCAAGGATGGCCTCGACGACCTACTCGTCCTGGGTCTGCAGGTCAGCAGACAATCCAACGGTGAGCAGGCCTTGTCCCAACGTGTCGCACGCATCGGCTCGACTGTGATCGCGCGCGCCATCGCGCCGGAAGGTCCTCTGGTCTCCACGTGGTCCGTGCGCGGCGCGGCGCACCGCACGCGCATCGCGCGAGCCAGCTGGACCTGATCCGGGACGCCCTGGCGCCGTTGAGCACCGACGATGGCGGGCCCGAGTTCGTCAATGCCGTGCAGGAGGTCGCGCACGCGATGGGCAAGATTGTGACGAGCAAGACCGCCAAAGCTGAGGTCAGCCAGAAGGTCTCCGATTCCGTCTCCGCGACACTGGTCCAGTACTGCGAGCGCTGCCAAGCCCGGCATGTCCCCGACGGGTTGTTCCGGGCCGCCGGGCGTCAGGCGCAACTCGTCATCGGGCCCGAGGAAGAGCGCGCGACGATGCTGTACCCGCGACCGCGGGTGCAGCAGGAGCAGGTTGAGCACCCTCGTGAACACCTCCTCCGGGCGTACTTTCGGGTGAACGGTCCCACCAGCCTGACCCACTACCGCGACTGGCAGCAGGCCGGCACCACCGGCGTCGGGGAACTGTGGGACGAGTTGCGCGACCACCTCGTCCGGGTGCAGGTCGACGGGAAACGGCTCGACGTGCCGGACTCCCTCCTGGAGTCCGTTCAGCGGGCCGGGCCGGCGCACGGTGTGGCGCTGGTGCCACCGAACGACCCCTACCTGCGCCAGACCGACCGGG
>JBDSXU010000053.1:0-2690 GCA_039926005.1 Marmoricola sp. | reverse complement strand
CGTCGTAGATGACGAGCTTGCCGACAGCAGCGTCGCCGATGCCGACGAGCAGCTTGATGGCCTCGTTGACCTGGATCGAGCCGATGCTGGCGCACAGCACGCCCAGCACGCCGCCCTCGGCGCAGCTCGGCACCATGCCGGGCGGCGGGGGCTCGGGGTAGAGGCAGCGGTAGCAGGGCGCCTCGGCGCTGGAGCCGTCCTCGTTGGTCAGCGTCGGCCAGAAGACGCTCGCCTGGCCGTCGAAGCGGTAGATCGAGCCCCACACGTAGGGGATCTTCAAGAAGTACGCCGCGTCGTTGACCATGTAGCGGGTGGCGAAGTTGTCGGTGCCGTCGACGATGAGGTCGTAGTCCCTGAAGATCTCGAGGACGTTGTCGTTCTCGAGGCGCTCGTTGTGCACGATCACGTTGACCAGTGGGTTCGTCTCGGCGATCGACTCCTGGGCGGAGATCGCCTTCGGCTTCCCGATGTCGGACTGCCCGTGGATGATCTGGCGCTGCAGGTTCGACTCGTCGACCTCGTCGAACTCCGCGATGCCGAGCGTGCCGACGCCGGCCGCGGCGAGGTAGAGCAGCGCAGGACTGCCGAGTCCCCCGGCACCGATGACCAGCACCTTGGCGTTCTTCAACCGCTTCTGACCGGTCATGCCGACGTCGGGGATGATCAGGTGCCGGCTGTAGCGGCGTACCTCGTCGGTGGTCAGCCCTGCGGCTGGTTCGACCAGTGCTGGAAGTGACACGGCTTGACTCCTCGGGTGTGTGCCGGACTCCGGAAAGACCCGACGAAGCGGGTCCCTGGTGGAACACCATCGCTCACCGCCATGTTCCCTGCCTCCGGCGCGGCACCCGGTGAGGTGCCCGCCATGCGGACGGGCCCGAGGGTCACGCCCCTTGTAGGCTGCCGACGTGAGCACGTTCGAGGAATCGCGGCGCCAACGCCGAAACGACGGCCGGGTCGAGACCCAGGCCGAGAGCCGGGCGGCCAAGGCCACCAACGGTGACAACGCCGCGAAGGGCGACCCGCCGGCCAAGAGCGTCCGGCTCCCCCGTCGTGCTCGCCGCGCCCAGCTGCTCACCGCCGCCCTCGAGGTGTTCGTCGCGCAGGGCTACCACGCCGCCGCGATGGACGACATCGCGGAACGGGCCGGGGTGTCCAAGCCCGTGCTCTACCAGCACTTCCCCGGCAAGCTCGAGCTCTACCTCGCTCTGCTCGACCAGTCCTGCGACACGATGATCTCCAGCTGCGCGAAGGCGCTCGAGTCCACCGAGGACAACAAGCTGCGCGTCACGGCCACGATGCACGCCTTCTTCAACTACGTCGCCAGCGCCGAGGGCGCGTTCCGCCTCGTCTTCGAGTCCGACCTCACCAACGAGCCCGCCGTGCGCGCACACGTGGACCGGGTCACCGTCGAGTGCGCCAAGCTGATCGCGCACGTCATCTCCGACGACACCGGGCTTGCCGCGGAGCAGTCACAGCTGCTCGCGGTCTCACTCGTGGGAATGGGCCAGGTCAGCGCACGGTTCTGGCTCACCGAGCACGGCTCGATCGACCAGGCCGAGGCTGCGACGCTGGTTGCCGGCCTCGCCTGGCGCGGGATCCGCGGCTATCCCCGCGCCGACGAGCACCACTGAGCGCTTCCCCGGTCGGGGCCCCGTTCGCGCGTCAGGTGGTGCCTGACACAGTTGTCTGGAGCAAGATCCGAGTCCAACTAGGAGGTCCTCCCGATGGAGGTCAAGATCGGCGTGCAGAACGTCCAACGCGAGCTGACCATCGACACCACTCTCGACGCCGACGGCGTCGAGAAGGCTGTCGCCGACGCCCTCAAGGAGGGCGGGGTCCTCGCCCTCACCGACGCCAAGGGTCGACGCGTCGTCGTCCCGGGCGCCAAGCTCGCCTACGTCGACATCTCGACGAGCGTCACCGGGCAGGTCGGCTTCCGCTCCTGACCCGCGCCACATGACGAAGGCCCCCATCGTCTCGATGGGGGCCTTCGCCGTGCATGCGCGGAGCAGCGGTCAGACCAGGACGTCCTCGAGGACCTGCTCCGGCACCTTCTCCTCCACCTTGCGGATGGTCGTGCGCAGCTCGGTCACGGGCATCAGCGCCACCGCGACGAAGGTGAGCACCGCGATCACACCGGCGATCAGGAAGATCCGTCCGGTGGCGTCGGCGTACGCCGTCCGCACGATCGTGGCCACTGCAGGCGGGAGGTTGTCGAGGTCCAGCGACCCCGAGCCGCCGTCGCCGCTCACGGGGAGGCCTGCCTTCGACATGCCGCTGGCGATCTTGCCGGCGACGTTGCTCGCGAGCACCGCGCCGAGGGCGGCCACACCGACGGTGCCGCCGAGCGAGCGGAAGAAGGTGACCACGCCGCTGGCTGCGCCCACATCCGTCACGTCGACGGTGTTCTGGACGACCAGCACCAGATTCTGCATCAGGGCGCCCGTACCGAGGCCCATCAGCAGCATGAAGATGCTCAGGTGCCACATCGGGGTGAGGTGGTCGATGGTGCCCATCAGGGTGAGACCGGCCACGAGGCTCACGGAGCCGACCAGCATGATGCCCTTCCAACGGCCGGTGCGGGTGATGTACTGCCCCGTTCCGGTGGCGCCGATCAGGTTGCCGACGATCAGAGGCAGCATCAGCAGACCGGCCTGCGTGGGCGTGTGGTTGCGAGCGACCTGGAAGTA
>JBDSXU010000052.1:0-10328 GCA_039926005.1 Marmoricola sp. | reverse complement strand
GCCCTGAGCAAGCTGGCCACCAGGGTGCACACCAACGGGGAGATGCAGCTCAGCCAGCAGGTCCGCGACGAGCTGGCGGCGATCCGCGAGAACGGGGTCGACCAGCCGATCTCGCTGACGACGATGTCGGCCCTGAACGAAGCCGTTCGCTTCCAGAGCCGACGTGCCCGGCAGCGGGTCCAGCCCCTTGATCTCGCCGCGGAGACCCAGGAGGTCCATCTCGATCGGCACGGCCTGGACGAGTCGACCTCACTTGTCTCGCTGGGCGCGACGCGAGAGAGGGCACGGGCGGGCGAGACGGTCTCCGCCGTCCGCGCCGCGGCACTCACCGATCTCGGCGTCTCCCAGCTCGACGTGAGCCAGGTCCTCTCCGTTGTGAACGCGGCCGAGGGTCGTGCGCTGCACAAGCTGATCGAGGGGGTGCGAAAGGACGTGACCGTGGTCGCAGGGCCGGTCGCGACACCGATCCTCGAGGAGCTCGACCTGGAGCTGGCCACCAGGCTGGTCGCGAAGCTCGAGCCGATCAACGCCTACGAACGGCTGTTGGCGTTCGCCCACGAGTTCGCCGACGAAGGGGTGACCCGACGCACCGGTTCCGAGTTCCACCCGGCGATGGCCTCGCCACTGTTTCCCAGGCCAGCGATCGAGCGGCTGAAGTCTCTCGACGAGGAATGGGTCCTCGGTGGGCTCGGTCAGCTGGAACCCAACTCCGTGTGCCTGCTCGCGGTCAACTGGCGATTCGTCGAGTCCTTCCTCGCCGGCGCCAACCACGAGATGGCCCGCGAGCTGCTCTGGCGCGGTTACCCGACCGACCTGCGAGGGACCTGCTTCCGGCGCTTCTGGAACTGCCCGACCGAGGACATCCGGCCGATGGACCACTGGGACCAGCCCATCGGCACCCACGGCGTCGCCGGCACGCGCAAGGACTTCACCATCCTGCTGATCAAGGGGGACCTGCTCCGGCGCTATCCGAACACGATCATCGCCGCCGAGAAGGGCACCGCCTCCAAGGACGGCGAAGAGGTCTCCTTCACCAGCGAGGAGCACCATCCCGAGCTGTTCCGGGGTTTCCTCGGCCAGGACACCAGCTACGTCGCCATCGACGTAGCGCCGGGAGACCTGCGGTTCCGGGACCCGGCCAACGCGCGCCACTGCTGGTACATCTCGTTGACCGAGCCGCACGAGGAGCCGCGCTTCGGTCTCGACGAGCAGGACGGCGACGCACCGGGAGCCAACGGTGGACGGCCAGATCCGGACGACTGGTCCTGGGAGGGTCTTCCGGATCCGGGAAGACCCCACCTCGACCCCGCGGACATCGCCGCCGGGCCGAGCAGCGCTCTTGTCGGTTCGAACCTGTTCCAGCGTCCCTTCCGGATGCTCCTCCGTGCACGTGACTACGTGTGACCTGACGATGGGAAGTGCTTGATGCAGGCGACTCCACCCCCGGACGGGCTCTGGGCAGGGCTCGACACGGGCGTGCCCATCACCTTGCTGCCAGTGCGTCTGGAGACCCGTTTCGGCACGCGGGCAGCGCAGGCCCAGGACGGCTCCACGGTCCTGGTCGGCGTACTCCGCGTGCGCATCTATCCCGACGACGTCTCCGTGCTCCCCTCGGTCGAGGGGCTCTGGAAGGCGGAGCGCGCTGCGGGTGAGGGGTTCTGGCAGGCACAGGTGCCGAAGCAGGGCGAGGATGCCGACGCTTTCGACCACCGCCGGGTGGCCGCGTGGGACGTGCTGGTGCGCCAGGTCGGTGCGCAGCGGGCGACCTTCGTCGCGACGCAGACCCGCGACGGTGCCGCGCCACACGTGCCCGGGCGTGAGGACAAGGCGCCGTCGGCGCACCTGCTGCCCGACGCCTGGGTGGTCCTCGGCGAGCGCGACGGTGTCACCGAGTTCGTGCATCACGTCCCCCGGAGCCCCGGAGACCCGCAGACCGGCCCCAGCCGGAGTCCCGGCGCCGACGCCTTCACCCAGGACGACGCCCTGCTCGTCCGAGCCGACGACGGCATGCGTTGGCTCACGGACTTCGCCGCGGCAGTCGAGGTGGGGATGGCCGCCGAGATCGACCTCGAGACCCCGGAGCAGGCCCAGTCGGGTCAGCACCCCGCAGTCATGACCTCAGGACTGTCCAGCCTGTACGTCGTGGGGGTGCGCCAGCCCACAGGCCACCAGACGGTGGACGACGAGGCCGTGGCGCTGGCCGACCTCCTCACCCGGCACGCAACCCTGGACAAGCTTGCGCTGGTGGCCCAGGGAACCGCCACCAACAACCTGACCGACCGACCGTCGGGGTGGTCGAGCGCGATCGATCCGTACGCCGGGTACCACCGCCTCATCGACCCGGCCGCGGCGCCCGGCCCACTCGATGCCGCGGTGCCCGTCCTGCACGGAGGAGCAACCGACGGCGCGATCCTGGAGGCCGCCCTCGGCGTCTCGGGTGTGACCGCGGGCCTCGAGGGGGCCGACCGCCACGAGCAGTGGCTGGCCCGCGCGATGGCGCTGGTCACCTTCCCGGTCACCTTCGGGGAGGTGCTCGGCGAGCTCGGGCAGCACGTCATCTACGACGAGCAGCGTTACGAGCGACAGCTCGACGAGGTGATGCCGTGGGCGCGCGACCACGTCGCGTCCTACGTACGTGGGCGTGGTCCGTTGCCGGTGGTGCGCGTGGGTCGCAACCCCTACGGCGTACTGCCCGTGATGACTCGGTCGGGATGGGTGCGACAAGCTGAGGAGAACCCGTTCACCGCACGGCTCGGCGACCTGTTGGACACCCTGCGCTGGTACTTCGAGCGGGCCACCCGGACCGTGCCCCGGCTGGGGGCCGGCGGCCGGCCCGAGGACGAGCTGACCGCGGTGCTGAGCCTCGGCCCGGTGCCGCACGCCGGTGGCTACCGCGTGCGGAAGGTGACCGGGCCGGTTCTCGGGGCCGACATGAGCGCGTTCAACCTGGCCAGTACGACCGGGACCCAGCAGCAGGTGGCCCAGCACGTCGCCCAGACTGCGCTGCTGAGGTCCGACGTGCAGATGGTGGCCACCCGGCGGCTCCTCGGGCTGACCCTCGACGACCTCGTCGACGGCACCCAGTTCGAGCGCATGTCGCTGTTCGACGCGGAGCCGATGCGTTCCTGGGTGGCCCACACCGAGAAGCCCGGGAAGGGGCCGGCTGACTACCTGCGCTCGCTGCGCGAGTCACCGATCTTCCGGATCGTGGCGGCGCAGGCAGCGTCGAACGACCTGCTCTACCTCCTGGCCGAGCGCTCGCTGGCGATGGCAGGGGAACGCGACATGATGCGGCTCACCGGGATGCTGAACCCCGAGAGGTTCACCGCAGCGGCGAGCTCACCGGTGGAGTTCGCATCCTCGGGGACCGCGGCCGGCCTCGCGCGCAGCGACATGTTCAACCAGACGATCGGAGTCCTGGCAGCAGATGCCGCCCTCGTCCCCGGCGCGATGTCGCAGCTGAAACTGACCGACGTGGTCTTCGACTCGGCGACCCGCGACGCCTTGATCACCGCGATCGGACACGACGACAAGCCGCCGGTGAACGCGTTCGAGGGAACCTCGCGCGCCGTCCGCACCCTCGCCGACTTCGGTGGCACCGAGCTCGACGACGACGGGTACACCCGGCTGACCAGCGAGGCATTGGCGTGCGCGAGCACCCGCATCGATGCGTGGTTCACCTCGCTGGCCATGCAGCGGCTGGACACGCTGCGCTCGCGACGACCGACCGGCGTACAGCTCGGTGCGTGGGGGGTGCTGGTCGACGTCCGACCCGACTCGTCGCTGCCGCCACCGACCGACGGGCCGGAGCGCTGGCAGGCACACCTCTCCGAGCGCAACCTCGTCCCCCCGAAGGTGGAGGTGCTTGCGGACCCCGTGGGCTACCTGCACGCGCCGTCGCTGCAGCAGGCCATCACCGCCGGGATCCTCCGGGCAGGAGAGCTCGTCCACCGCGGTGACGGGAGCACGGTGGCCTCGATCGACCTCACCTCGAAGCGGGCCCGGATCGCGCGCGATCTCCTGAACGCGATGTCGAACGGCCAGCCGCTCGGAGCCCTGCTCGGCTACCGCCTCGAACGCAACATGCACGCCGCGGGTCTTCACACCGAGGTGTCCGTGCTGCGGCAGAAGTACCCCCAGCGCCGGGTGGCAGGTGCTCCGGGGGAGGTGGTGGACAGCGGCACCGACTCGGTGGTGCCGGCCGAGGTGCTGGACGGCCTCGACGTGTGGATCAACCGGGCCGGAGTCGTCGCCCAGCTCGGTCTGCCCGCGGCTCTCCAGCCTCTTCTGGAGGAGCTCGACCAGGCCGTCCAGGCGGTGGCCGACACGCTGGTCGCAGACGGTGTCCACCAGCTCGCCTCCGGCCGGGCGGAGGCGGCCGGGGCCACGTTCGCCGCCGTCTCGGAAGGACGGCAGCCACCGAAGGTGACCGTCCTCGACGAGCCGCGGTCCGGTCTCACGATCACCCACAGGCTCGTGCTCGCGCTCGACCCGGACGGCGGCACGCCGGGCTGGGACCGCTCCTCGCCGCGAGCCCTGCTCGCCCCCGACGCCGAGCTCTGGGCCGAGGCCGTGCTCGGTGCGGCGACCGGGATCCGGGTGCAGGTGGACGGTCAACTGGTGCCCCTCGACTCGCTCGGCCTGTGCGCGCTCGACGTGCTGGTCGAGTCGAGGCTGCAGCCGAACAAGGTAGCCGAGCTCGCCGCGAGGTGCACGGCTTCGGAGGAGCTGCTCGAGCTCGCTCGCGCCGCGGCAGAGGTGCTTGCCGCGAGCCGCCCGGCCGTCCCGGCTGACCTCGCCACGCAGCACCTCGAAGACGACTCGATCGACGCAGGCAAGGTGTCCGCCGTCGCGCCGCCGGGCACCGGGCAGCTGACTCCGATCGCCGCCCTCATCGCGGAGCAGTTGCACACCGTGATCGACGCGATCGCGGCCATCAACACCCTTGTCGCAGGACCACCCGTGCCGGCGACCGTCGACAGCGCCGTGCTGAAGCCGCTGGCCCGGCTCGGCGTACCCGGATCCGTCCAGCCGCAGGGAGCGATCGACACCGCCCTCGTCATGGCAGCAGGCTCGGCCGCCGATGCCGTCCTTCGGGACGTGTTCCGGCTCGTCCAGCAGGGACAGCCGAACCCGGCGACGACGCCGGGCGCGGAGGTCGGAGCCGCCGGGACCGGCGCACCGCCACGGGTCGATGGGAGCAACTGGGAGGCGATGCTGAGCGCCGTCTGCGGCTCCTCGACCGGGATCGAGACCCTGACCAGGATCACGCGACGACTGGGAGGAGAGCCGGTCGTGCCCACGGTGGCGGCCGAGAACACGTTGGGAGCGGCGGTCGTCGACGAGGTCGCGCAGCCCGACCTCGAGCACTGGCTCTCGCGGACCAGCCGGGTCCGACCAGCTCTCGCCCGCTTCGACGACCTGTGCCTGTTCCTCGAAGCGGCGGGACTGCCCGCCCCCGAGCTCACACCGTGCCACCTGCCGCCAACCCCCGACCTCGCCTGGCTCGGGGGCGACCTGGAGGAGCTGGTCGGGCCGGCCAACGAGCATCGGCGCTGGCGCCGCCCCAAGGAGCCGCACAGCCATGTGGTCGTCGCAGGCACTGCCGCGCTCGTCTCCGGCGCAACACTGCGAGGCCTCGTGGTCGACGAGGTGGCGGAGGTGCTCCCGGCGCCCAGCGTCACGACGGGTCTGGCCGTGCACTACGACGCTCCGAACGCGCGGGCGCCGCAGAGCATCCTGCTCGCGGTGCCACCCGACCCCTCGGTGGCCTGGTCGTGGCAGCTGCTGCACGAGACCGTCTCCGAGGCGGTCGCGTTGGCCAGGCTTCGCGGCGTCGACCTCGACGATCTCGTCCCGACCGGCATCGAGGAGTTCCTGCCGCTCACCTACCTGCGTGACGGGATGGCCGACACGACGCCGGTCAGTGTGCTCACCGACCGGCCGTTCTGGCTGGCCGATGTCGTGATGGCCAACCGAGTCATCGGGGTGCGGTTCTGATGTCCGCGACGATGATCACCTGGGGTCGCGTCGAGCCGCATGCCCGCACCACGGACATCTCCGTGGGCCTGGCCGCCGAGGTGGCCGACCCGCTGTGGTTCCTGCTGCGTCAGTGGCAGCTCGGGGAGCTGACCGGCGACGACGGGGGCACCCCGGTCGCGATCGACGTCGCCACGAGCTGGTCGCGCTTTTGCCGCATCCGACCCGAGGGGCTCGACGAAGGTGGCGAGTCGGTGCCGCTCGACCCGGGGCACGGCCCGTTCGAGCAGGTCATCGAGCGCGAGGCATTGATCCGGCTCGGCCAGCCCGGGGCAACACCGTGGGTGACGGCCGTGCACGCCGGTCGTTCACTGCGCCGTCACCTCGTACGCCGAGGGCTGGGCGATGTCGCCGACCGACTAGTCGAGCAGCTCTCCCCGGACACCGCCTTCGCCCCTCCGCACGCCGTGGACCCCGTGAGCGGCCCCGTCGAGGGTCCGGACGAGGCGAGGTACCGCACCCTCCTGGCGGGCAAGGTCATCGACGGCGTCAAGGTGCTCGAGATGGTGCGCGCTGGCGGCTCGCTGCCGGTCGCCGTCGTCGGGGGCGCGTCCCCGGCAGACCTGGACGACGCCCTGCAGGCGTGGGAGGAGGAGCTCGCAGCGGAGTGGGGGATCACCGATGCGGTCACCGGGCTGCCGGACACCTGGGTGCGCAAGCGGCTCGAGTACGCCTTCTCGATCGCGGCACCGCCGCTGCCGGCCGACCCCGACGTGCCCGGACAGTCGGTCGCCGAGGTCGTCCTCCGGGCCGACGAGTACGACGGAGCCGGCCTCGCCTGGCACTCGCTCGACCTCGACCCCGACCCGGCCCACACCCTGGGGGCGGACCAGGACAGCGACCCGGGACTGACCGGCAGCCGCGTGAACACGGTGCTGGCCAGCCCGCTGGTGTATCCTGGGATGCCGGCCAACCGCTACTGGGAGCTCGAGGACGCCCGGGTCTCGCTCGGTCGCGCGAGCGCCGGACCGACCGACCTGGCGCGCATGCTCGCGATCGACTTCGCGCTGGTCTACAGCCCGGACTGGTTCCTTGCCCCTGTCGAGCTGCCGGTGGGGTGCGTGGGGCGCATCGACTGGGTCGTCGTACGCGACACCTTCGGCGTCGCCACGATCGTCGGCACCTCGCAGACGCAGGCCGGGGACGGCGCCGGACGGCAGTTCCAGCCGTCGAACCTCACCGGTGAGGAAGGCGACAATCCCTTGCTCGTCGTACTCCCCTCGGCGCTGGCGACGATGACGTCGGAACCCGAGGAGGAGGTCGCGCTCCAACGCGACGAGGTTGCCAACGTCGCGTGGTCGATCGAGAAGCGGGTGCTGGGTCCCGCCGGCCGGGGCATCCTGCGCCCATGGTTCCGCGAGGACTTCGACCTCCCCGAGGCGAGCACCGCGGAGGACTACGAGCTGGTCTGGCGGCTGGCCACGCCGGTGGCTGCGCCATGGTCGCCGCTGGTCTCGATCCTGCAAGGGGGCGACGAGCCCCGGGTGCTGCGCAAGGCACGCCTGCTCGAGACCACCACCGACGCGGTCCGCGGTGTGAAGAGCCAGATCATGCGAGACGTCGAGAAGGACATCTACGACGAGGAGATCACGCGCGCCGGCGTGCAGATCCGGATGGTCGAGCAGCTCGCGCGCTGGTACGACGGCAGCAGCCACGTCTGGCGCGGCAGGGAGAAGCGCTCCTGGCGCGGCGAGGCTGCCTCCGGTCTCCGCTTCGACGACACGACCCCGAAGCCGCCCGCGGTCTGACCGCCACCCACCCGGCAGGACCGGCTCAGGCCACCAGCTTCAGCACGGTGCGCCCGCTCTGGGTGCGCACTTCCACCGAGGTGATGTCCTGGCGGCTCGTTGCTGTCGCTGCTGCCAGGCGCATGGTCCGCCCCGGTAGCCCTCGCCATGACGCGACCTGCTGGACGCGGCCGTCCGTGGACCGCACGAACATGGCGTAGGTCTGCATCGGCGGGGTGCCGTACTCACCGCCGCCGGAGTAGGTGCAGGTCAGGTCCAGCTTGGTGCCCCACAGGACGCTCGTGAACGCCAGGTTCCCCCGCACCGCGACATGCCCGATCGGCAGCATCGTCTGCCCGACAGGCAGTGCCGTGGTCGAGCTCGGAGGAGGCGCTGCGGCGGGCGGGGAGTCGTCGCCACCGAGGACACCGGCGACGGCCAGGGACCCCACGACGACAGCGACGGCCGCGGCAGCCGCGAGACCGGCAGTGGCCAGGAAGCGGCGTCGCTGGGTCCGGCCCACCTGCCGGATCAGGGCAGGAAGCAGCGTCTCGGGGACGGGTTCCCCGACGGGTGGGGAAGCCAGCACGTCCGGGTCGATCCGGGCCAGCAGGCCCGGCAGGCCGGCGAGCTCGCGCACCGACTGGGCACACACGGCGCAGCCGGCCAGGTGCTGCTCGAACTCCTGGCGCTCGGCGGGGGAGAGCGAGCCGAGGACGTAGGAGCCGTCCCGACGGGAGAAGTCGCAGCTCACGCGCCCACCCCCATCTCCTCGAGCGCCAGTCGCAGTGCGCGCAGCGCGTAGTGGGTGCGGGACTTCACGGTGCCTTCGGGTACGCCGAGGTGGCGGGCGGCTTCTGCCACCGAGACGCCGCGGTAGTAGCACTGGAGCAGGACAGCGCGGTGTTCGGGCGAGAGCGTGGTGACGGCCTCGGCCACCATCCAGGACTGCAACAGCTGCTCGGTGCGGTCACTCTGGTCCTCCCCTTCGGGGACCTCAGCGACCGCGAACTCCTTCTGGGAACGCTTGGTGCGCCACTCGTCGATGACGATGTTGCGTGCGACCGTGAACAACCAGGCTCGCACGGAGCCCTGTGTCGTCTCGAGCACCTCGATGCGCCGCCAGGCGCGGAGCAGGGTCTCCTGCGCGACGTCCTCGGCACGGGCGTGGTCGTGCCCGGTCAGGCGCAGGCAGTAGGACCAGAGCGCGGCGGCATGCTCGTCGTGCAGTCGCTGCATCAGCGCAACCTGGCTCCCGGGCATCGAACCTCCTATCTCATGAAACGCAGAGCGGCTCGAAAGGTTCATTGTGGCCCGTATGCCGCGAGGAAGCGGTCGCGGAACGTGTCCATCCGCCAGACCGGAGCGCCTGGGTGTGGCCGCAGGCCGTCCTGCCAGCCCCAGGAGGAGATCCGGTCCATGACCTTGGTGTCATGGGCGATCACCGTCACGGGGACGTCGTGGCCCGCTCCCGAACCGGAGACGTAGCTGTGTGGCTGGTGGTCACCGAGCACGACGAGGACGAGGTTGGGGTCCGGGTGGGTCTGCACGAACGAGATCAGGCTGTTCAGCGAGTACTCGATGGACTTCCCGTAGGCGGCACGCACCTTGTCCGGGTCGCGGAAGACGGTGTCCGGCGAGGCCCCCCGGCCCGGCATGCCGTCGAACACCGAGCCGTCGCCCACCCGCTTCCAGTCGACCATCTGGGGCAGGGGCGTCCACGGGTGGTGGCTCGAGACGAGGTCGATCTCGGCCATCACCGGCGGCCGGTCCGACTTGGCGAGCTCGAGGCGTCCCATGGCGGACAGCGTGTACTGGTCCGGCATGCTGGCATAGCTGAACTTCGGTCCGCGATAGCCCACATTGTGTGCGTCGTACAACTTGTCGAAGTGGTAGAACGACGACCCCTGCGGCCAGTGGTGCGTGTTGGAAGGTACGTCGGAGACGGTGCGCCAGCCCGCGCGACCGAAGGCGTCCGTGAGGGTCAGCCGGTCGCGGGAGACGAGCTGGTCGTAACGCTGCTGGCTGTCGACCCAGAGGCCGGACTGCAGGGTGGAGTGGGCCAACCAGCTCGCGGCGCCGAACGTCGGCGAGGTGAGGAAGGCGCTCCGGGAGGCGAAGCCGGCCGCGTGCAGTCGATGGGTCCCGGCGTCGAGCACGGCGGTCACGCCCGGTGAGAAGGACGAGTCCTGGACGGCGACGCGTCCGTAGCTCTCGACGAAGACGAGCAGGACGTCCTTGCCGCGCAGGCCCGTCAGCAGCTGGTCGCCCGGGGTCTCGCGATAGCGGTCGTCGGCCAACGCCTTGGCGAAGGTCTTCCGGTCCTTGATCCCGGCGCGCACCAGGGCGACCTCGTCCTGGGCGAGCCCGGCCGCGCTGGCGGAGGCGACCTGCGTGCCGGGCTGGAGCTGCACCCCGGCCATGGCGCAGAGCACCCAGACCAGCGCGAGGGCCGTGACGGCGCTGGTCGACCTACGACGATGGCGCGCCACCAACCCCGAAAGTCGAAGGACGGACAGCGGCATCAACACGAGCACGGCGACGACGAGGAGACCCGCCGCG
>JBDSXU010000051.1:0-3090 GCA_039926005.1 Marmoricola sp. | reverse complement strand
GGCGCACCAAGCTGCGGTCGGCGCTCGAGTCAGCCGGTTTCCGGATCGACCACTCCGAGGCGTCGCTCTACCTCTGGGCCACCCGCGACCAGCCCTGCTGGGACACCGTGGCCTGGCTGGCCGAGCGCGGCGTCCTGGTCGCGCCCGGCGAGTTCTACGGCCGTGCAGGGCACCAGCACGTGCGGGTGGCGTTTACCGCCACCGACGAGCGGGTCGCGGCTGCGGTCGTCCGCCTCGCTGGCTGAGCGTCCGCCGACTCAGCCCATCGAGATGACTGCGGTGGTGGCGTCCGCCCCGCCGCCGGAGCGCCAGCCGTCTTCGGAGCGACGCCCGGTCCGCCAGCGCTTGCCCGCGTAGGAGACGGCTGCCTGGTGCCATCTGACCCCGTGCGCGACGGCGAACTGGGCCACCGACCAGCCGAGACGCCGCCCGTCCTGACCGGCCGCCACCGTCACTGCGACGTCCTGGCGCGAGTCGGTGCGGGCGATGTCGAGGTTGCCGTAGGCCCGCTCGAGCTGACGCACGACCTGGCTCGGGTTGCCGCGACTCGTCGGATCGTGGACCACGCAGGTGAACAACCCCCCGGGGCTGTAGCCGGTGAGCACCGACGCGAGGGTGCGCGCATCCGGGGCGTGCTCCTCGTAGGCCTCGGGGTAGCCCGAGCGCTGCACCTCCTGGGCGGCCTCGGTGATCCGCAGCGACTTGTAGTCGGCGATCTTCTCCAGCGCGTCGTAGAAGGCGTTGGTCGCGTGGTAGGGGTCGCGCACCTGTTTCGTCGTACCCCATCCCTGGGAGGGGCGCTGCTGGAACAGGCCCAGCGAGTCGCGGTCACCGTGGGTCAGGTTGCGGATCTTGCTCTCCTGGTACGCCGTCGCCAAGGCGATCGACACCGCTCGCGCCGGCAACCCGCGACTCACGCCGATCGCAGTGATCAGCGTCGCGTTCTCGGCCTGCTCGGTGGTCAGGTCCACCTGGTGGCCCGCGAGCTTCGCGGCGCAGCCCTCCGGGTCCGGCAGCGGCCCCGACCCGCGCCGCAGCGCCACCCCGACACCCACCACGACGGCCAGGACTACGAAGAAGACCAGGTAGCGGAGTCTCATCAGTCGTGAGCCGGCTGGGTCGCGGTCAGTTCGAGTGGAGGGCGGCGTTGAGGCTGATGCCCTTGCCCGCCCATGGGCGGGCCTCGACGGCACCGCTCACCGAGTTGCGGCGGAACAGCAGGTTGCTGGCACCCGAGAGCTCGGAGGCCTTGATCACCTTGGGCTTGGAGTCCATGTCCCTGATGGTGACCTTCGTGCCCGCGGTGACGTAGCAACCGGCCTCGACCACACAGTCGTCACCCAGCGAGATGCCGATGCCGGCGTTGGCACCGAGCAGGCACCGCTCCCCGATCGAGATGATCGCCTTGCCGCCCCCGGAGAGGGTGCCCATGATCGAGGCGCCGCCGCCGATGTCGGAACCGTCGCCGACCACCACCCCGGCGCTGATCCGGCCCTCGACCATCGAGGCGCCGAGCGTGCCGGCGTTGTAGTTCACGAAGCCTTCGTGCATGACCGTGGTGCCCTCGGCGAGGTGTGCACCGAGACGGACCCGGTCGGCGTCAGCAATGCGCACGCTGCTCGGCACCACGTAGTCGGTCATTCGGGGGAACTTGTCGACGCCGAAGACCTGGACCGGGCCTTGGGACCGCCGCGCGAGACGGACGTCCTCGAAGCCCGCCACCGCACACGGTCCGAGGTTGGTCCACACGACGTTGGCGAGCTTCCCGAAGATGCCCTCGAGGTTGGCCCCGTGGGGTCGGACCAGCCGGTGGCTGAGCAGGTGCAGGCGCAGGTAGACGTCGATGGTGTCCTTGGGTGCCTCCGCAAGGTCGATCTCCACGGTCACGACGTCGGTGTGAACACGACGTGAAGAGTCTGTGCCGGCAAGAGCCGTCAATGACTCGGGAGCGGTGCCGTCCGGGGCGTTTCCGAGCGCGGGAGCGGGGAACCAGGTGTCCAGGACGGTGCCGTCGTCGGCGACGGTCGCAAGGCCGTGTCCCCAGGCGTGCTGGTTTTGGGGCAGGGTGGAATCTGAGGGCTGCGGGGGCATGGCCAAGAGGCTACCCGGCCAGCGGCCAGGTACACACGAGGGGAGAACAGACGTGACGAGGTTCAAGGAGCTCTGCATGGACACGGCCCGTTCGGGTGCCGAGCTGGGCTCGTTCTGGGCGGCCGTGACCGGGTGCACGTACGCCGATTCGAGCTCGGCCACCGACACCGGGGACGTGGTCGGGACCGAGGAGGGGATGGGTATCGCAATCCTGCTGGTCCCCGAGGCCAAGACGGTCAAGCACCGGGTCCACCTCGACGTGCACACCGACTCCGTCGACTCGCTGCTGGCGCTCGGTGCGCGGAAGGCGCCCGGTTACGGGGGTGACCCGTGGACGGTGCTCCTCGACCCCGAGGGCGGCGAGTTCTGTGCCTTCGTGCGCGAGGGCGAGCTGCCGGCGTACCGCGTCTATGAGCTCACCGTCGACAGCGTCGCGGCCGAGGCACAGGCGCGCTGGTGGGCCGACGCCTTCGGAGTTGCGCCCGAGAACGACGAGAAGGCCTACTGGTCGGTGGCAGGAGTGCCCGGGATGCCCTTCGAGTCGATCGTCTTCGACCCCGTGCCGGAGCCCAAGACGGTCAAGAACCGGATTCACTGGGACGTCTATGGCGACGTGGCGACCCTCGAGGCGGCCGGGGCCACGGTGGTGGCCGAGCTCCCGCGGTGGACCGTGATGGCCGACCCGGAGGGCAACGAGTTCTGCGTCTTCCCGTAGGCCAACCTTTCGCCAACCGCCGCGCCCTAGTGTGAGCGGGGTCACACTCACCGACCTCTTAGGGGCGCGCCCAATGGCCAGGATCGAACTCACCGTTGACGGGGACAAGGTCTCCGACGAGGTCGAACCCCGGATGCTGCTCGTGCAGTATCTCCGGGAGAAGCTCGGCAAGACCGGCACGGTGATCGGTTGCGACACCAGCAACTGCGGCGCCTGCACGGTGCACCTCGACGGCCGGAGCGTGAAGTCCTGCAACGTGCTCGCCGTCCAGGTCAACGGGCGTG
>JBDSXU010000050.1:0-9592 GCA_039926005.1 Marmoricola sp. | reverse complement strand
CTGCTGCAGGCCACCGTGGATCTCCAGCACCTTCCCGGTGATGAACGCACCCGCCGGGCTGCTCAGGTAGAGCACGGCCGCCGAGATGTCCTCGGTTCGCCGACTCGGCCCAAGGGGGTCTTGCTGGTCGGCGCATGGGCCGTGGAGACGTTGAAGTGGAGTGCCTCCTCGAGATAGGCCGGATCAGTGTCGAGCAGCGCGTTGGGAATGGTGCCCCCCACGTTGTTCACGACGATGTCGAGGCGGCCGAACTCCGCGTAGGCCTCGTCGGCAAGATCGGCGACCGCCTCCAGATCCATCAGGTCGGCCGGTACGACGTACACCCTCCGGCCGGCGGCCCCGATCGCTCGGGCCACCTCTCCGAGCTGATCGGCGCTGCGCGCGGAGAGGAGAACGTCGGCTCCCGCCTCGGCCAGTGCCAGCGCACTCGCGGCCCCGATGCCTCGTCCCGCGCCGGTGACGACGGCGACCTTTCCATTCACCTTGAACCGGTCCAGAATCATCCCGGAAATGTAACAGGTTCTAGTTTTCTGGAACAGGTCCAGGCGCTGCCCAGCCACCCTCGCAGATGTCGGGCGGAGAGGCGGGTGCCGGGCGATGCGTAGGGAGGTCAGGCGGGCTCGGCCAGCGGGTGATCGATCGCCAGCGGTATCTGCAGGAGGAAGGTGGCGCCGCGACCCGGTTCGGAGTCAACGCTGATGGTGCCTCCGTGGCTCTCGGCGATCTGCTTGGTGATGAAGAGTCCGAGTCCCTGCCCCGGGAGGTGCGCCGTGTTCTTCTCGCGGTGGAACACGTCGAAGATGCGGGCGCGCCCCTCGTCGCTGATGCCCGGCCCCTGGTCGTGCACGGCGACCTTCGCGTGGGCGACGCCACGGTCTAGGGCGACCGACACCGTCGACCTGGGTGGCGAGAACTTGATCGCGTTGCCCAACAGGTTGACCAGGGCGCGCTCCAGCCTGACGGCATCACCTTCCACCCAGCAGCCGTCCTTGCCCACCCCGTCGACGAGGAGCAGGAGCTTCATGTTCTTGGCGGCGGCGAGCACCCGGGTGCGCTCGACAACGGAGGTCACCAGCTCCGCGAGGTTCACCCGCTCACTGACGCGCTGCGTGTGGTCCTCGAGCGCAACGCCAGCGCTCAGGTCGGAGATCATCGCACTCATGGTCACCGCCGATCGGTGCATCTGCTCCAGGCGGCGGCGTACGACGGGGTCGAGCGTGTGGTGCTCCAGGAGCAGCTCGCCAAGCCCCAGGATGACCTGCGCGGGGTTCGAGAGGTCGTGCACCGTCGTCGCGCTGAGCCGGCGTTGCGAGGCCAGCTCGCTGTTGATTTGCCTGAGCTCACGCAGGAGCAGCTCGTTTTCCTGGTCCTCAGCGGGCATCGATCCGGTCCTCCGTCCAGCTTCGGCACAGCTCCGGTGCTTCCGGGGCTCCATGTGACCATCGGCGAAGCACCATCGTCGCCCGCCGGATATTGACCGTGGATGGGCGGCCTCCGACGAGCATCCGGACGCGGGCACACCGCGGGTCGGGCGCGCGGATGTCGAGCATGAACTCGGAGGCGTCGAGGTGGAGGCGCACCACCTCGTTCACCGATGCCACAGGCATGCCCGGACCGGCAGCGGCCTGCCCCGCAAGCGGGCGCACATCGACCGGGACCGAGCCGAGAACCGGCGACTCCGGAAACGTCGACATGCCCCAATACTAGATGATTTGTAGAGGAAATCACGAATGAGTCTATGCGTGTAAGTTTTTGTGTCCGTCAAAACGGGATAGATCTGGATATATGGGCACCATAGTTTCCTCGGCCTCGGATCGTGCCCACTACCCAGCCACAGGACCCGTCGAGTGGCGAACGACGAGGTGCGTCGGCAGCACCCTCGTAGGCCCCTCGACCTGGCGCGCCGGCACCTGGTGCACGAGCAGCTCGACGGCCCGGGCGCCTGCGTCCTCGGTCCGCTCGGCGAGGGTGGTGAGCCTCGGGTGGCAGAAGTCCGCCCCGAAGACGTCGTCGAAACCCACGACACTGACGTCCCCGGGGACCGAGTGCCCGCGCTCGGCCAGCCGACGCATCAAGCCGATGGCGAGCATGTCGTTGTGGCAGACCACTGCGGTCGCGCCGGAGGCAACCACGGCATCGGCCGCAGCCGGACCACCGTTGAGCGTCGGCATGTATGGCCCGAACCTGCGCGCCCCCATTCCGTTGGCCCGGGCCGCCGCCTGCAGGCCATGCCATCGTCGGGCTCCGGACCAGGACTCGGGCGGTCCGCCCACGAACACGAACGAGCGGTGACCGTAGGACGCGAGATGGTCCACGATCTGCTGCGTGCCGGAGTCGTAGTCCGCCACCACGCAACCCAGACCCGCGGTCGCCCGGTTCACCAGAGCGAGCGAGGTGCGCTCGGCTACGGCCAGCAGGTCGTCATCGGTCAGCCGTGATGCGCTGATCACGAAGCCGTCGACCGCACGCTCCAGCCGCTGGATCAGCTGCGCCTCCGCGATGGGGTTCTCAGCCGTGTCGCCGAGGACCAGGGTCAGACCCGCACCCGCCGCAGCGCGCTCGGCGCCCTTGATCACTCCCGAGAAGTAGGGGTTGGTGATGTCAGGGACGAGCAGGGCGATCGTTCTCGTCCGGCCCGACTCGAGCGCCTGGGCAGCCGGGTTCGGTGCGTAGCCGAGGCGCTCAGCCTCCGCCAGCACGTGCTCGCGGGTCCGGTGGTTCACCCGCTGTGGCCTCGAGAACGCCCGCGACACAGTGGAGGTGGCCACGCCTGCGGCCTCCGCGACGTCGGCGAGCGTCGGTCGACGCAGGTGCCCGGGCGTGACCATGCGCCCAGTATGGCAAGAAATGGCAAACGCTTGCCAGTGACGGACACCACTTTTAGCGTCCCGGTAAAGCAGTGAGAACCCAGCAGCGAACCAAGCAGCGAACCCAGGGCCTGTTCGTGGCCGTGTCGAGAGAAAGCCAGAGGCCATACCGTCATGGACACACCATCCGACGTCATCCGGACTCCCGGTCGAGCGGCCGTCGCCGCGTGGACCGGGAGTGCGCTGGAGTACTACGACCTCGCCATCTACGGCACCGCCGCAGCTCTGGTGTTCCCGAAGATCTTCTTCCCGGAGGGCAATGACTCCGCTGCCTCCGTCGCCGCCTTCGCTACCTTCGGCGTCGCGTACGTCGCTCGCCCGATCGGCTCGTTCCTGATGGGGCACATCGGGGACCGGCTCGGTCGCAAGACGATCCTGATCGGAACGCTGCTCCTGATGGGCATCTCGACCTTCCTCGTGGGCTGCCTGCCCACCTACCACCAGGTCGGCATGCTCGCGCCAGTCCTCCTGGTCGCACTCCGGTTGCTCCAGGGCCTCTCCGCGGCCGGGGAGCAGGCGGGAGCCAACTCGATGTCCTTCGAGCACGCGCCCGACGAACAGCGTGGGTTCTTCACCAGCTTCACGCTCAGCGGCACGCAGGGTGGCCAGGTCCTGGCCCCGGCCATCTTCCTGCCCCTGGCCGCCGTCCTGCCCGAGGACCAGCTGCTGTCGTGGGGCTGGCGGGTTCCCTTCCTGCTCAGTGCGCTCGTCGTCGTGGTCGGACTGATCATTCGCCTCAAGCTCGACGAGACCCCCGAGTTCCAGGCCGAGGCAGCACGTGACGAGGTGTCCCGCGCTCCGCTGGGCGTACTCTTCCGCGACCACTGGGCCAGCGTGCTGCGGGTGTTCTTCGCGGCGTTCATCGCCATGGTCAACACGATGTTCCAGGTGTTCGCGCTCAACTTCGCGACGTCCGACGACTACGAGGTCGGCTTCAGCTCCACGTTCATGCTGTGGCTCGCCATCATCGCCAACCTGCTGGCCATCTGCACGATCCCGTTCTGGGCACGGCTCTCGGACCGGATCGGTCGCAAGCCGGTGTTCCTCACCGGCGTGCTCGGCAGCGCCATGCTCGTCACCGCGTTCCTCGGTGCCATCGCCAGTGGCAGCGAGGTGCTCACCTTCATCTTGGGCGTCCTGCTCGCAGGTGTCGTCTACAGCATGCCTAACGCCGTGTGGCCGGCCACCTACGCCGAGTACTTCCCCACCCGCGTGCGGCTCTCCGGAATGGCCATCGGCACCCAGTTCGGGTTCGCCCTGGCGGGCTTCACCCCCACCATCGCGAGTGCCCTGATGGGTGGCGAGACCGACAACTGGTATCGCGTGGCCCTGTTCGCCTCCGCTGCGTGCGTCATCTCCGCCATAGCGGTCCTGAGCGGTCCTGCCGGAACCCACCGGGTGCCTACCAGGGAGATCGGCGAGAAGCGGCCGGTCCCGCAACGCGCGGCTGCGATGGACCGCGCGTGAGCGTCACCGCGCACGAGTCGTACCTGCTCGGCCTCGTGGGGGCAGGAATCAGCGCGTCACTGACCCCAGCCATGCTGGAGCGAGAGGGCTGGGCCTCCGGCCTCTCGCTGGTCTATCGGCTGATCGAGATGGAGCGCGCCGAAGGTCACCGCGCCGACCTGGCAGAGGTCCTGACCTGGGCCCAGCGCCTGGGCTTCGACGGTCTGAACATCACACATCCGTTCAAACAGGCAGTGGTCCCCCTGCTCGACGAGCTCTCGGAGGATGCCCAGGACCTCGAAGCCGTGAACACGGTCCTGTTCCGGGACGGGCGCAGGCTCGGGCGCAACACGGACTGGTCCGGCTACAGCAGCGCGTTCCGGTCGGCCCTGCCCGACGCGGTCCGCGACCGCACCGTCCTGGTGGGCGCGGGTGGCGCTGGTGTCGCGGTCGGCTACGGCCTCCTGCGCCAGGGAGCCGAACACGTCGCTGTGCTCGATACCGAGGTCGAACGCGCCCAGCGCTGCACCGAGCGCCTGGCAAGGCGCTTCGGGGACGACCGCGTGTCTGTCACCCAGGACGTGGCCGAGGCGCTCGACGACGCCAAGGGTGTCGTGAACGCCACCCCGGTCGGGATGCTGGGCCACCCGGGTTCGGCCCTTCCGACGGAGCTGCTGCGCAGCGACCTCTGGGTCAGCGACGTCGTCTACTTCCCCCTCGAGACGCAGCTCGTCGCAACGGCCCGTTCCCGCGGTTGCCGCGTGCTTCCCGGCGGCGGCATGGCCGTGCACCAGGCAGTCGGCGCCTTCGAGTACTTCACCGGTCGGACCCCGGACGCCGGGCGCATGACTCGTCACTTCGAGGAGCTGACGGGCTGATGCAGAAGGGGATCGCGACCGTCTCCGTCAGCGGCGTGCTCGGCGACAAGCTGGACGCCGTGGCCCAGGCCGGATTCGACGCGATCGAGCTCTTCGACAACGACCTCATCGCGTCGCCGATGAGCCCAGGAGAGGTCTCCGCCCGCTGCGCCGACCTCGGCCTGGACATCGCCCTCTTCCAGCCCTTCCGCGACATCGAGGGGGTCCCGCCATCGCGCTTCGACGACGTGCTGCACCGCCTGCGCACCAAGCTCGGGGTCATGAGCGAGCTCGACACCAGGATCCTGCTCGCGTGCTCCAACGCCGGGCCGCAGGCCGTGGACGACCTCGACCTCACGGCCGAGCAGCTGCACCGGGTCGGCGACGTCGCCGCGGAGTTCGGCGTCACCGTCGCCTTCGAGGCTCTCGCCTGGGGCAGGCACGTGAACCGGCTCGGCCAGGCGTGGGAGGCCGTACGCCGAGCCGACCATCCCGCGATCACCCTCGCCGTCGACACCTTCCACCTCCTCGCCCGAGGGGATGACGGGACGGCGCTCGCCGGGATCCCGGGGGACCGCATCGGTTTCCTGCAGGTCGCGGACGCGCCACTCCTCGACATGAACCTGCTCGAGTGGAGCCGGCACTTCCGCTGCTTCCCCGGCCAGGGGACGCTCGACGTCACCGGTGTGGTGGCGGCCACCCTCGAGGCGGGATACCGCGGGCCGCTGTCGCTGGAGGTGTTCAGCGATGTCGTGCGGGAGACGGATCCCCTGGAGACGGCGCGCGAAGCGATGCGATCGCTGCTGTTCCTGGAGGACCAGCTGGCGCTCGCCGGACCGACGATCGAGCCCGGCGTGCTCACATCGGCACCGCCACCGGCGGACCACACCGATGCCGCGTTCCTCGAGATCGCCAACCCACCCGGTGAGACCGACGTTGGCGTGCTGCTCGACACCCTGGGCTTCGAGTTGGCGGGACGCCATCGCAGCAAACCGGTGCAGTGGTGGCGCAACGGCAACGCTCACGTGGTGGTGAACGAGGAACCCGGCCCTGAGCACGCGAACACAGCGGCGACGGCCCTCGGCGTCTACGCACCACCGGTAGAGGCCGTTGCCGCACGCGCGACAGCTCTGCTCTGGCCCGTGGTGGACACGGCACGAGGCTCCGGTGAGTCGATTCTCCCCGGCATCACCTCACCCTCCGGTCTGCACGTCTTCGTGAGTGACACGCCCGGGCACCGCGACCACTGGCAACGTGACTTCGAGCCTGTCGCGGGAGATGCGGGCAGCTGGAGCGGTCTGGATCACCTGGCGGTGTCGGTGCCGCCGCACCAGCTGAACGAGGAGATGGCGTTCTTCCGGACCCTGTTCGCCCTCGATCCTGCACAACCCGAGGAGTTCATGGATCCCCACGGAAGGCTCCGCAGCGTCGCCCTTCGGCCCGCTGCAGGTGATCTGCGCATCGTCTTGAACGTCACCGAGGCATCCGCCGAGGTTCAGCCCCCTCACGGCATCACCCAGGTGGCCTTCCGGTGCGAGGACGTGGTGTCGGAGGTGGCCGGACTCCGCGCGCGGGGAGTGCCGTTCATGCCCGTCCCGCACAACTACTACGTCGACCTCGACGCCAGGTTTCGCCTGTGTCCTGAGCGCATCGAGCAGCTTAGTGACCACCAACTGATGTACGACCGCGTCGGTGACGGCGAGCTGCTGCACGCCTACACCGAGGTCCTGTCCACCGGTTTCTACGTCGAGCTGCTCGAGCGTCGCAACGGCTACACCGGCTACGGCAGTGCCAACACGTTTGTCCGCCTGGCCGCCCAAGCCTCGTCCACTTCGGACTTCGTCCCCCGAGCGCCAGTGACGGGTACCCGTTGAGCGACTAATATCAAGAACACGGTCATGTTTGACCAGGCTCAAGCAAAGGGCCACCCGACTCGGCGTGAATCTCGATCGGTGGGTGAGTCCCGTCCAGATCGGAGTTTCGCGTGGTGACCTCACCATGGTTCCGCCCGCACAGCGGGAACGCCACCGTGGGAGGCGTCTCGTGACCGCGGAACCCAGCCATGAGCTGGTGTGGCTGTGCGGAGCCGCGGTCTCGAGGACCGGGGTCAGCTGCTGTGGGGTCACCATGGTGACCCATGGCGGCCAGAGCGTGACCGCCTACGCCACCGACGACCGAGCCCATGCCGTCGAGAACCTGCAGCACACCCTGGGGGAGGGTCCCGGAGTGGCCGCTTCCAGCTCGGGCGCAGCGGTCCTCGTCCCAGATCTCACCGACCTGCAGGACCCCAACGTCGCACGATGGCCCACCTTCGCCAGGGACACGACAGACGTCGGCATCCGTGCGGCGTTTGCCTTCCCGCTGCTTCTCGGCACCTCGAGCATCGGAGCGTTCAGCCTCTACCGGACGGAGCCCGGGGGGCTGACCTCCGAGGGCGTCACGCAGGGGCGGGTCACCGCAGACGCTGTCGCGCTCAGCCTGGCCGAACCCGGCGAACCGGCACCCCGGGAGCCGCAACACCTGGACCCGATGCGGGTGCACCAAGCGGCGGGGATGGTGATGGTGCAACTCGACCTACCCATCGATCGGGCCTTGCTGCACATGCGCGCCACCGCCTACGCCGAGGGAAAGACCGTGGACGAACTCGCCGACACCATCCTGGATCGAAGTCGGCGCCTGTCGAAGGAGGAGACATGACACCCGAGAGCAACCTGCGAAGAAAGGCAAACCTCGCCCAGCGATTCGTCGACCTGGCGGACACGCTGGTCGACGACTTCGACGTCGTCGAGGTTCTGGACGGCCTGATGAGCACCTGTCTCGAGCTGCTCGAAGTCGACGAGGCAGGGCTGTTGTTGAACGACGCGCAGGGCCGGCTGCAACGTGTGGCCTCCTCGAACGAAGAGGCCCGACTGCTCGAGCTGCTCCAGGTCCAGACCCGAGAAGGGCCGTGCTTCGAGGCCGTGCACAGCGGGCAGACGATCGCCATACCCGACATCTCGTTGTCCCGCCAACGTTGGCCTACCTTCGCGGCTCGTGCGCTGACAAACGGCTTCAGGTCGGTCTACGCGTTCCCGTTGCGTCTGCGTGAGTCGACCATCGGCAGCCTCAACCTGTTCGGCTCCGAGCTGGACGCGTTGGATGACGAGGCCCGTGTGATCGCCAAGGCGCTGGCCGACATCGCGACGATCGGGATCCTCCAGCAACGCTCGATCCACCGCACCTCGCTGCTGGCCGAGAACCTCCAGCGCGCCCTCAACACCCGCATCGTGGTGGAACAGGCGAAGGGGATCCTGGCCGAACGCGGGGACCTCCCGATGGAGCAGACGTTCGCCCTGCTGCGCTCCTACGCGCGCAGCCACAACCTCAAGCTGAGCGATCTGGCACACGCAGTCGTGTACCCACCCCATCTGGCCGATTCAGTGCTGGGCGGTTCCGCACGTACGCTTGGCTCCCACTAGATCGCTGCGGCAGGCCCTGAGCCGAGGTCTGGCCAAACCCGCTCAGGCATCGTAATCTCGCGTTTGACGGCTGCGAACCCGTCGTGTCCATCGGACCCGCGCAGCCCAGACCCCGCTGCTCGTCACAAACCTCAGAGCCATGGTGGGGCAGCAGTGCACAGCAGGAACGACAAGGATTCCTCGTTGCGACCACTGACCCGCGGATCCTGTTCGCGACGTCCTGCACGATCCATGCACCCGCACGGCGTCAGCCCGGGCGCCACCGAAGCCCAACTGCCCTGGGGACCCAGAGCGAACCGCACTCCCTCCACTTGGTGCGGTCTCGCTGACGGGGGTCGAGGTCCCCTCGGCCCAGGGGCCTCGGGCGAGCCACACACCCGCCAACTGTGTGGTCCCGCCCGAGGTGGGCGCCAGACGTGGGACACCGTTCGGCTCAGAGGGCAGCGCCAGCGCGGGCGCCCGCTGGATTCGCGATGTGCACGATGCTCTCTAACAGGAAGGGTTCCAACACCCGGCGAGCCTGTGCCTGGTCCTCGGACGAGGACCCCTCGCGGAGTGTCACGTCGACCCGCAGACCTCGGCGGCCGCCATGTGAACCACGACGTCGGGCGCGGCGCCCAGCCGCTCGGTCAGCAGTGACTCGAGTGCTCGGCGGGCCGCGTCACAGCGAAGGTCGGGCTTGAAGATCTTTCCTACCGAGGTCAGGGGGATCGCGTCGAGGACGTAGATGTGGCGCGGCCATGCGGGGCGCTCGGCGATGGTCCGCCGGGCATGCTCGTGCAACTCATCGGTGCTGACCTGCGCATCGGGGCGCAGCGAGACGTAGACCACGGGGATCTCCCCGGCGTACCCGTCCGGCTCCCCGACAGCGGCCGCCACCGTGACCGCGGGGTGGGCCGACATCGCGTCCTCGATCATGAGGGGGTCGATGTTGTGGCCGCTGCGGATGATCAGGTCCTTGGCC
>JBDSXU010000049.1:0-5156 GCA_039926005.1 Marmoricola sp. | reverse complement strand
CTGCGCTCATGCGCCAACGCCTCACCCTCATCACTGGAGGGACCCGCGGAATCGGAGCGGCCACGGCCCGACGGCTCGCTTCCGAGGGTCATCACCTCGTGCTCGGCTACGCCCGTGACGCCGCCGCTGCCGACGAGTGCCGGCAGGCTGTCGAGGACCTCGGAGCGCGCTGCCTGGTCGTGCGAAGCGACGTGTCCGACGGGGACGGAGTCGAGGAGCTCTTTGGCCGGGCTCGGTCCTTTGGGCCACTGACAGGTGTGGTGAACAACGCCGGAGCCACCTTCCAGGTCGGGACTCTGGCCGAGACCCCGCCCGATGTCATCCGGCGGACGGTTGACCTGAACCTCACCGGCGCCCTGCTCGTGGCTCGCGCGGCGGTTCGTGCGTTGAGCACGTCCTACGACGGCGAGGGTGGGGTGATCGTCAATGTCAGCTCCGGTGCCGCGACTCTTGGCTCTCCTGGTGAATACGTCCACTACGCCGCAGCGAAGGCCGGCGTCGACGCCATGACGACCGGACTCGCCCAGGAGGTCGCCGACGGCGGAGTACGCGTGGTCGGCGTGGCACCCGGACTGGTCAACACCAGGATCCATGAGGACGCCGGTGATGCGGGAAGGGTGGCGCGACTGTCGGCGCGAACTCCCTTGGGGCGTGCGGCCGAGCCTGAGGAGATCGCCGGCGCGATCGCCTGGCTGCTCAGCGACGCGGCGTCCTATGTCACCGGGACCACGCTTCGGGTCGCGGGCGGCCGCTGACACGGCCGAGGTCGCGGCGCACCCGGTCGGATCAGGAGAGGAAGGGCGTGAGGAGCCCGGGAACAGCCGCGTCGGCGAGGGCGACGGCCATGCCCTCGGGGATGTCGATGGCGGCGTACGCCTGCTGACCCGCCGCGGTCGTCGCGACCAGGGTGACCAGGCCGGCCCGTCGCTGGAACCAGGACTGCTGCACGTTCCAGCCGATGACGCCCGAGCGCTGAAGCACGTCGCGTCGGCCGCGCAGGGTGCCGGAGCGGACAACGAGGTAGCCCTCGGTCAGCCCATGACCCAGCCGCCGGTAGCGGTCGGCGGCCAGGGCCAATCCGATGGGCAGGGTCGACAGCGCCGGCAGCACCGCCCACCACGGGAGCGGCGTCGTCAGGCTGAGGACCAGCGCGAGCACCGGCACCACCGACGCCCCCAGGAGCGCTCGCGTGTAGCGACGCCGTCGAGCAGCCGGGCCGTGCTGCTGGAGGGTGAGCCGCATCGGGGAGGCGTCCTCGAGGAGCTCGGCGCCGACGTGCGCGACGACCTCGATGGGCGCCGGCGGGACGAGCTGGGTGCTGCTGCGCTCGTCCTTGGAGATGCCCGTCACCACGGCGCTCAGCCGGCCCGCCCCGGCGAGCCGGAGACCCAGCTGCTCGCCCACCTCCAGTCCGCGGACCCGCTCGCGCTCGAGACTGGTCTCGGTGGTGGTGAGCAGGCCCCGGCGTACCTGGAAGACGAGTCCGCGTGCGTCCCGCGAGAGGGTGAATCCCCAGTTGGAGATGAGATATCCGAGGATCGCGAAAACGGCGCCCAGAATGATGAACGACAGGGGCACGAGCACCACGACGAGGACGACCGAGATGCCCGTGAGCAGCCCCTCGGCTTGTTTCTCGGTCACGATGTCGAGGTTCGCCCGGTCCGCGAACTGACCGAAGAGTGCGAGCAGGCCCGCGGCGATCACGTTGCCCGAGCTGGTCAGCGGTGCGAAACGCACCCAGCGCGGGTCGAGGCGAACCAGCACGACGTCGGCCCGCGAAGGCCCATTCGAGACGTCGTCCGAGTGGGGAGGTCCAACCACCAGCTGGAATGAGGCAGGGGCCTCGGTGCGGTGCAGCAGCGCCACCCGCATCTCGCGCGCCTCGGCCATCGGGAGGGAGTCGAGGGCGAACTTGTCGTCGTCCTGCTTGCCGCCGCTCGCGGTCCCGATCTCGATCTTGGCGAGCCCGAGGAGGCGGTGGATCGGTGAGGAGGTGAGCTCGACGGCGCGCACCCGGTCGAGTCGGGCGGTCACCACCTTCTTGCCGATCAGTCCACGCTGCAGCTCCACCTGGGTCTGGGTGACCCGGTAGGTGGTGGTCAGGAAGCGCATCACCCCGAGCGCGATCGGGATGCCGACGCCGATGAACTGCCACCAGTTGTCCTCGCCGCTGCGGCCCAGGACGAAGATGCCGACCAGGAACGGGAAGAACTTGACCAGCTCGAGCACCGGATGGACCAGCAGCATCCGTGGGTCCAGCCGCCGCCACGGGAACGGCTCGACGGGGGGAGCGCTCTGGGGGACAGTCGGTGGCGGCAGCCCTTCGAGGGGCACCTGCGCCGGTGGCCCGTCCTGTGGGGTGGGCTGCCGCGGCTCGCTCACGTGGCGTCCCCCGCCTCGGCCTCCGTACGACGGGTCAGGTCGTCCACGAGCCGGTCGGCCACCGGCTTGTCGATCATCGTGATCTTCAGTGGTCCGGCCGCCGACGCGGTCGTCACCGTGACCGACGCGAGGCCGAGGAAGCGGGCGATCACGCTCTGCTCGAAGTCCACGGTCTGCACCCGTGACATGGGCGCGATCCTCCGCTCGCGGGACAGCCAGCCGGTCTGCGTGTAGACGGCCGTGTCCGTGCTCTCCCACCGATGGATCCGGTAGCGCACCTTCGGCATCCAGACGACGTAGGCGATCGCCAGCACGGCGTACAACGGCCACGCCCAGAGGGGCACCGGGAACCAGTCGAACACCGAAGCGAGCACGAGCACGACGAGGACGACGAGGGATCGAACTGCTGCACCCGCGGCCCAGACCACCGGTGCCTTGGACGAGACCTGGTGGGCGGGCTCGCGCAGCGCCGGGTTGGCAGCGGCTGGCTCGGGAGCTTGATCGGTCACAACCCCAGACTGTCATCTCCCATGTCAGTATCACCGGCATGGATGCTGACGTCATCGTTGTCGGAGCCGGCCTTGCCGGTCTCGCGGCCACCGCAGAGCTCACCGATGCAGGCAAGACCGTGCTGCTGCTGGACCAGGAGCCCGAGCAGAGCCTGGGTGGCCAGGCGTTCTGGTCGCTCGGTGGGCTGTTCCTGGTGGACACGCCCGAGCAGCGCCGGATGGGCATCAAGGACTCCCACGAGCTGGCCCTCCAGGACTGGATGGGGAGCGCGCAGTTCGACCGGGAGAGCGACTATTGGCCGCGACGCTGGGCCGAGGCCTACGTCGCCTTCGCCGCCGGGGAGAAGCGCCAGTGGCTGCACGACCAGGGTCTGCGGGTCTTCCCGGTGGTCGGTTGGGCCGAACGCGGAGACGGACGCGCGGGCGGGCACGGGAACTCGGTGCCGCGCTTCCACCTGACCTGGGGCACCGGTCCCGGCGTCGTCGCGCCCTTCGAGCGCCGGGTCCGCGAGGCCGCCGAGAAGGGCCTGGTGACCTTTGGTTTCCGCCGCCGCGTCGACGACCTGGTCAAGGAGGGCGGCCTGGTGACCGGCGTACGCGGAGCGAAGCTGGCACCGGACGACATGGTGCGTGGGGCGGCCTCGAACCGGGACGAGATCGGTGACTTCGAGTACGCCGCCCAGGCCGTGATCGTCACCTCCGGCGGCATCGGCGGCAACCACGACCAGGTGCGCAAGCAGTGGCCGGTCGACCGGCTCGGCCAGCCGCCGAAGACGATGGTGGCCGGTGTGCCCGCCCACGTCGACGGCCGGATGCAGTTCATCACCGAGGCTGCCGGGGCGCAGATCATCAACCCTGACCGGATGTGGCACTACACCGAGGGCCTGCGCAACTGGGACCCGATCTGGGAGAACCACGGCATCCGCATCCTGCCCGGGCCCTCGTCGGTGTGGCTCTCTGCGACCGGCGAGCGGTTCCCGGCGCCGTACCTCCCTGGCTTCGACACCCTCGGCACACTGGGCGCGATCATGCGTACCGGCTACGACTACTCGTGGTTCGAGCTGACCCAGAAGGTGATTGAGAAGGAGTTCGCGCTCTCGGGCTCGGAGCAGAACCCCGACCTGACCGGCAAGGACATCAAGCTGCTGCTCTCGAGGGTGCGCCCGGGCGCTCCGGGGCCGGTGGAGGCGTTCAAGGAGCACGGCGAGGACTTCGTGGTGGCCTCGTCGTTGACCGAGCTCGTGGCCGGCATGAACCGGGTGGCCGGGTCGTCGCTGATCACCGAGGAGTCGCTGCGCAAGACGCTGACCGAGCGCGATCGGCAGCTGGACAACCCGTACTCCAAGGACACCCAGGTCACCTTCATCCGCGGGCACCGCAACTACCGCGGCGACAAGCTGATCCGCACCGCGTCGCCGCACAAGTTCCTCGACCCCAAGAACGGTCCGCTGATCGCCGTGAGGCTGAACATCCTGTCCCGCAAGTCCCTCGGCGGCCTGCACACAGACCTGGATGCCCGCGTGCTCCAGGCCTCCGGCGAGCCGCTCCCGGGTGTCTATGCGGCAGGGGAGGTGGCCGGTTTCGGCGGTGGTGGGGTCCACGGCTACAACGCGCTCGAGGGCACCTTCCTCGGGGGCTGCCTCTTCTCCGGACGTACGGCGGGCCGGGCAGCCGCCGCGGCTATCGGCTGACCCTGACGTTGGTCGCCTTCGGCTGGACCGTGCTCGCACTCGTCTTCCTCGACGAGCTGATGGCGATGGTGGCTGCCGGGGTGTGGGGGCACCACGCGGGTGGGATCCTGCTGGCCCTGCTGATGCCGGTCCTCACTGCGCTGGTCTGGTTCTTCTTCGCCTCGCCGAAGGCCCGCTTCGGCGGCGGCGTGGTCCGTCCAGTGGTCAAGGTCGTCGTCTTCACCCTCGCCTCGGCCGGCCTCTGGGCAGCCGGTGACCCGGGTTGGGCGGTGGCCCTGTTCGTGTTCTCGGCGATCGTCAACGGACTCGCCCAGCTGCCTTCGATCCAGGCGCTGGCCGCGGGGGGTGTGGCCAGCGCGTAGCCGAACATGCGAATGTGGCTCGAGGGGTTCGGCGGGTGGTCACGAGCCCCGTGGGCGACATTCGCATGCTCGGCTGCGGTCCCCGTGGCGACCCGGTCACCAGATCCAGGTAGTCCCGAGCGAACTGCCTCTGTTTGGGCACCGACCCGGCCCGGGCTCACTTCCCCCGTCGTACGCCGAGACCGCGTAGCCGAACATGCGAATGTGGCTCG
>JBDSXU010000048.1:0-7336 GCA_039926005.1 Marmoricola sp. | reverse complement strand
GGTTGATGCGCGAGGGCGTCGCACGCGGCGTGGCCGAGGAGTCCGACCGGATCGTCTACGCGCGGCTGGCCGACGACACACCGCTGGAGGACCCCAAGGGCTTCCGCTCGCTGCTGAACTCCTTCCTCCCCCGCAAGCGCGCGATCAGCCAACTGCTCATCCGGTCCACCGACGGCCGGGTGCTGCTGTGCCAGCTCACCTACAAGCGTGACTTCGACCTGCCCGGCGGCGTCGTCGAGGTCAGCGAGTCGCCGCAGCTCGCCGTCGCCCGTGAGGTCGAGGAGGAGCTCGGGCTCATCATCGAGCCCGGCCGGCTCCTGCTCACCGACTGGCTGCCACCGTGGGGTGGCTGGGACGACGCAATCTGCCTGGTCTTCGACGGCGGCGAAGTCGAGTCCGCCGTCGGGGACACGATCGTGCGCCAGGAGCGCGAGATCCGCTCGGCAGGTTTCTTCACCATCGCCGAGGTGCACGAGAAGTGCGCCGACTTCACCGCCCGGAGGATCGAGGCGGCTCTGCGGAACCTGACCGATGCACCTGGTCCGGCGTACACCGAGAGTGGCCGGGGCCTCCCGCTCTAGCACTTCTGGCCGAGCGGCCTACACCGCCGCGGCCAGCCCCCCGTCCAGATAGCGGCGTACGACGAGCTCCACCAGGCGGGGGTCGGGGGTCGCCCCGTCCAGCAACGGAGCGGTCACATCGTCGGCTCCCGAGTCGAGCACGCGGTCGTGGAAGTGCCCCGGTGCCAGCAGGTACGACGAAGCCACGATGCGAGTGCCGGGATGGACGTGTCGAAGACGGGCCACGAGGTCATCGAGTCGAGGCTCGCACGCTGCGCCGTACCCCACGTGCACCGGCCGGCCCAACCGGACGGACAGCTTGCGGGCAACCTCGGCCGTGGCACGGTCGGACCCGGCGATGGATGACCCGGCGGCGGCAAGTACGACGACATCGTCGTCCTCGAGCGGTCGATCGAGCTGGCCCAACCGCGATACCAACAAGGAGACCAGCAGCCCGTCCGGACCGAGGGCCGGCGTGACATGGGCCATCACTCGGTCGGCCGCCCCGGCGATGTCGACCTGCACGTGGTGTCCGGCGGCGAGCAACAGGGGTACGACGACCGCACCCGGCGTGATCACGTCCTCGAGAAAAGGCGGGTGCACGTCCACGTGGGCCTCTCGAACCTCGACTGACGGCACCGCGTGCGCCACCGCCGCCACCAGCTCACTGACCCGCTCTGCGCCCAACCGTGATCGGGTGCCGTGCGAGCACAACACGAGGCTGCTCACGAGTCCACCGGGTTCAGCGCGTAGCCACGCTTGACCACCGTCCGGATGACGCCCGTGGCCGCCATGGCGTCACGCAGCCGAGCCACGGCAACCTCGGCGGCGTGGGGATCAGCGGAATCGCCGGGGAGCAGGCGCAGCAGCTCGTCGCGCGAGACCACCTCACCAGGCGCCACGGCGAGACGCTCGAGCACGGCGAAGCCTGAGGGAGAGAGCGAGAGCACCCGGTGGTCGAGGGTCGCCTCACGGGCGCGCACCTGCAGCAACCCGCCAGGGGTCTGCACACCGGCACGACCTCCGAGCTCCATGATCACCAGCCGCACGAGGGCACCCATGCGCCACCTCTCGGGGACCACGACCTCGAAGCCGGCCACCTGCAACGGCTCGGCCGTGACCGGACCGACCGCGGCGACGAGCAGCCTGCCGGCGCCGTTGAGCGCGCAGGCATCTTCGAGTCGGTCGAGGCGCATGAGCTCGGTCAGCCAGGCGACCGCTCCCGGTGCCGACGTGAACAGCACCGCGTCGTACCCGCCACTCGCAACGTCCTCGGTCGTGTGGCGCAGGAGCTCGGGATTCGGAGGCGGTCCCCAGCGGTAGACCTCGAGGTCAAGCACCGAGGCGCCGCCGCCGGTGAGCCGGAGGTTGAGTCCGTCGTCGCCAGCCCCATGACGTTGTACGGCGATCCGCTGGTGGTCGACACCCTCAGCCAGCAAGAAGTCGGCGATCTCGGCGGACGTCTCGGACTCCGCCACCCAGTCGGCTCGCAACCCCGCGGCCTGGAGGGCTCCGCGCGCCTTCGGTCCGCGCGCGATCAGACGGACGTCGGCAAGCGCGGTGCAGAGATCGTCGGCCAGACCTGCGGCCTCGGCGGTGTCGAGCCAACCGCGGAAGCCGATGCCGGTGGTCACGACGAGGACGTCGACCGGGTCAGCGATGATCCTCCGGGTCGCCTCGAGGAGACCTGCTTCGTCCACGTGGGGGATGACGCCGAGCGCCGGGGCCACCTTGACGCAGGCACCACGGCGTACCAAAGCACCGCCCAGCTCGTCGCCACGACGTTGGGCGGTGACCAGGACCCTGCAGCCGGCAAGGACCGGGCCGAGTTCGTTCACGGGGCTCCCCCGTGCGCGGGATCGACCTCGCGCCGGGCCACCTCCACGTGGTCCTCGACAACACGGACCGCCCAGACGGGCAACCGCTGGCCCGGCTCGGAGAGGCACTCACCGCTGGCGAGGTCGAAGACCTGCTTGTACATCGGGGACGCCACGGTGTCGCGGTAGGCGTCGCCCTCACCGACGCTGCCGACGATGCCGCGCGCCATCACGTTCGCGTTGCTGAACGGGTCGTGGTGACCGACGGCGTGCACCGTCCCGTCGTCGAGCAGGAACAGCGCCACCGGCTCCCCGTCGACCAGGGCCGGGACCCCTCGCTCAGGGACCAGCTGCGTCAGCGCGCAGACCCGCGTCCACTTGGCGGGTGTCATCGGCGGACCTCGAGCTTGGCTCCGGCGATGATGGTTCCCTTGTTGTCGATCGCGCCGCCGATGCCCTCGTCCACGTTCTCGGGTGCATTGACGAACGACACGAACTGCGCGCGCTTCTCGGGGTCGGCGAGAGTGGCGGCCCATTCGTCGACGTAGCTCTCGACGTGGTGCTCCATCGCGGCGTCGAGGTCGGCGGCGATGCCCAGACTGTCGCCGATCACCACGTCATGGATCGCGTCCATGCCGCCTTCGTGGGCCTCGACCCACACAGCCGTGCGCTGGAGCCGGTCGGCCGTGCGCACGTAGTACATGAGGAAGCGGTCCACGGTGCGGAACACCTCCTCGGTGCTGAGGTCCTCGGCGAACAGCTGCGCGTGCCGCGGCGTGAAACCGCCGTTGCCACCGACATAGAGGTTCCAGCCCTTCTCCGTCGCGATGACCCCGACGTCCTTGCCGCGTGCCTCGGCGCACTCGCGGGCGCACCCGGAGACTCCGAGCTTGATCTTGTGCGGCGCGCGCAGCCCGCGATAGCGCAGCTCGAGGGCGATCGCGAGCGCCACCGAGTCCTGCACGCCGTAGCGGCACCACTGCGAACCCACACAGGACTTCACGGTCCGCAGCGCCTTGCCGTAGGCATGACCGGACTCGAAGCCCGCGTCCACCAGACGCTGCCAGATCGCGGGCAGCTGCTCGATCCGCGCACCGAACATGTCGATCCGCTGCCCCCCGGTGATCTTCGTGTAGAGGCCGAAGTCACTCGCCACCTCCCCGATGGCGATCAGACCCTGCGGGGTGACCTCTCCGCCGGCGATGCGCGGTACGACGGAGTAGGTGCCGTCCTTCTGCAGGTTCGCCATCACGTGGTCGTTCGTGTCCTGCAGGCGGCCGGTGTCGCGATCCAGCACGTGCCCCTTGTCGAGGCTGGCGAGGATCGAGGCGACGACCGGGCGACAGATGTCGCAGCCGCGGCCGCGCCCGTGCCGCTCGACGATCTCGCTGAAGGTGGCGAGCTCCTGCACGCGCACGACGTCGAAGAGCTGCGCGCGGGAGAGCTCGAAGTGCTCACAGAGAGCGTTGCTGACGGTGACACCGGACTTCTCGAGCTCCGTCGTCACCAGCTTCTTCACCAACGGGAGGCACGAGCCGCACGAGGTGCCGGCCTTGGTGCACGCCTTCACACCGGCCAGATCGGTGCAGCCGCCCTCGGTGACGGCGCACCTGATCGATGCTGCGGACACGTTGTTGCACGAGCACACGTTCGCCGTGTCGGGGAGGGCAGCGGAGGGAGGTCCGGCCGCACCCTCGGGGAACAACCACGAGGTCGGGTCGGCGCCCAGCTTCTGGCCGACCATGGGCCGCAGCGAGGCATAGGAGCTGGCGTCGCCGACGAACACTCCGCCAAGCAGGGTCTGTGCGTCGTCGGACATGACGAGCTTCTTGTAGACGCCGGCGACCGGGTCGGCGTACACGACTTCCAGGGCACCGGGTGCCTGGGCGAACGAGTCGCCGAAGCTGGCCACGTCGACACCGAGGAGCTTGAGCTTGGTGGAGGTGTCGGCTCCGGGGAAGGTGGCCTCGCCACCGAGCAGCCGGTCGGCCACAATCTCGGCCATCGTGTACCCGGGCGCCACCAGACCCCAGGTGCGACCCTCGATGCAGGCGACCTCGCCGATCGCGAAGACGTCGTCGCCCCCGCTCACCGAACCCGACGCGACGCGGCACGCCTCGTCCACCACGATTCCGCCTCGCTCACCGACCTCCAGCCCCGCTGCCCGGGCGAGCTCGTCGCGGGGACGGACACCGGTGGCGAACACGACCAGGTCGACGGGCAGGTGCGAACCGTCGGCGAAGTCCATCCGGTTGACCCGGCCGCTGCTCCCGGAACGCACCTTCGCGGTGGCGGTAGAGGTACGCACATCGACGCCGAGCTGCTCGATCAGCCGGCGAAGGCCCTCGCCGCCACCCTCGTCGACCTGGAGCGGCATCAGGCGGGGCGCGAACTCGACGACGGTGGTCTCGACCCCCATTGCGGTGAGGGCACCGGCCGCCTCCAGCCCGAGCAGTCCTCCGCCCACGACCGCGCCCCGGACGGGCCGCTTCAAGTTCCGGGTGGTGGCCCAGCCGCGGAGCTCCGAGACGTCGTCGACGGTGCGGTAGACGAAGCAGCCGGGCAGGTCACTCCCGGGCACGGGTGGGACGGCCGGGCTGGACCCGGTGGCGAGCACCAGAGCGTCGTAGGCGAAGACACGGCCGCGCGCGTGCACCTCGCGACGCTCGGTGTCGATCTGCTTGACGGGTGCGTTCGTGTGCAGCCGGATGCCCTCACGACGCCACAGGCCGGGCTCCCCCAGGAGCAGGTCGTCTGGGTCGCGGCCGGAGAAGAAGGAGGTCAGGGCGACGCGGTCGTACGGCGGCCGCGACTCCTCGGCGAACACGTCCACGGACCAGAGTCCTGCGTCATCGCGATCCGAGAGTGCCTCCACCAGGCGATGGGCGACCATGCCGCCGCCGACCACCACGAGACGGCCGCCGGCCTTGGTTGTGCATAGATCGTCCATGTCCGGAAACCTACGATGGTTGCATTTCGTCGGATAGGGCCTGATGTTTCGCCCCCGCAACACTCCGGACACGTTTGTTACGAACAGGTTTTGCGGAGTTCTCCTGTTTGCCGTCACTTGCGGTGAGCCAGTCGACCAGTCCGCACACGATCTCGGAGCAGCCACCGCAGCCGGTGGTCGCTCTGGTCGCTGCCGCAACGTCCTCGACCGTGCACGCGCCCTCGTCCCACGCGGTCATGATGTCGCTCTTGGTGACGCCGTTGCATCGGCAGATCGTGGCGTCGGCAGGGATCAGCGTCGGTGATGCCTGGGGCGACGGAGCACCTGTCTCGACGGGTCCGGTCTGGGGGACGAACAGCGTGAGGGGGTCGACCGGCAGCGGCGTACGACGGTCGAAGGTGACCGAGAGCGACGCGGACACCTGCGGTGCACCAAGGCAGCTGAACCCGACCAGCCGCTCACCGCGCACCACAACCTCGATGTGGCGTCGGCCCTGCGGGTCGGCAAGCGACATCACCCGTTCCTCGGACCCGGCGGTGCTGCTCCTGAGCCCGCGCGCGACGAGATCGACTCCGGCCGCCTTGAGCCTGACGCCCTCGGGAAGCGACTCCTCCATCGCCGGTCGATGAGCGAGTGGCTCGCAACCGTCCGCGCGACTCGTCATCCGCCGCGCGAGCCTCTCCGCCTGCGCCCAGCCCGGCGCGACCAGTCCGGTGCACCCGTCGGGCGGCTCGGCGCAGTCGCCGATCGCGCGGACCCGCGGGTCGGCCACGCTGGCCAGGTCCGCGCCGACCGTGACGCCGCGGCCTGTCGGGAGCCCCGAGGCCGCGGCGAGAAGCGTGTCCGGCCGCACGCCACACGACACCACCAACAGATCGGTGGAGACCACCGAACCGTCGGTGAGCCGGACGGCAACGAGCTCTCCGTAGGCGCCGATCACCTCGGACACGGACATCGACGTGCGGACCCGCACACCGAGGTCCTCGAGCGTCTCGGACAGCACCCCGGCAACGGCCGGGTCGAGCTGCTCGCCCATCAGGTGCTCTTCCAGGTGCACGACAGTGACGGCGAGCCCGCGGCGGGCCAGACCGCAGGCAGCCTCGAGCCCGAGCACTCCCCCGCCGAGCACGACTGCGTGCCGCGCGTTCACGGTGCGCGCCGCGACGTCGCGACAGTCGTCGATGGTGCGCAGCACATGCACGTGCCGTGGTGGTTCCTCGCCCGGAGGTGCGAGGAGACCCTTGATCGGGGGGACGAACGCGGTTGCTCCGGTCGCCAGCACCAGGTGGTCGTAGCCGAGTGCCGTCCCGTCGTCGAGGTGCACGGTGCGCGAGGACCGTTCGATCGCGGTGGCGCTCACCCCGCGGCGTACGGCAACCCGGTCCGGGGGCCGCGGCAGCGTCAGGGTGGCGACATCACAGCGTCGGGCAAGGACCTCGGTAAGCAGGATCCGGTTGTAGGGCTCATACTCCTCTGCTCCGATCAGGTGGACGTCGAACCGGTGTTCCCCGTCGCGGGACACCAGCTCCTCGACGAACCGGTGCCCGACCATTCCCGCCCCGACGACCACGACCTGTTCCCTCATGCCGGCACCTCCATGGCGTACTCCGCTTCGTCTGCACGGGCCACCGAGACAGCACAGACCTTGAACTCCGGCATCCCCGAGACCGGGTCGCACGCGTCGTTCGTCACCGCGTTGGCGAGCGCCTCCCCACCCCAGTGGAACGGCATGAAAACGGTGTCTGGCCGGATGGTCCTGGTGATCCGGGCAGGCGCCGCCGCCCGACCACGAGACGAGGTGACCTGCACCACGTCGCCGGAGTCGATGCCGAGCCGCAGGGCCAGCTGCGGGTGCAGCTCGACGAACGACCCCGGCGCCGTGCGGTTCAGGGCGGCCACACGACGGGTCTGGGCGCCCGACTGGTACTGCGCCAGCACGCGACCGGTCACCAGGTAGATCGGCGCGTCGGCGCGCAGGTCGTCCGCCGGGGCGCCCGCAGCGACGGGCA
>JBDSXU010000047.1:0-6095 GCA_039926005.1 Marmoricola sp. | reverse complement strand
CGAGGTGGCTCTTCACGCGAGGAATGTCCCGTTTGGGTAGGTCGATGCCTCCGCGGGCTCCTTGCATCACGCTGCCTGCGGCCATCAGGGCGTGCGGGACCACGTGCAGGCGGCCGCCCACGACGTCGGCGACCAGCAGCTTGTAGGCCGCGAAGTTCTGCTTCTTCTCAGCGTCATACCAGGTGTGGGCGTCGCGGTACTTCTTGTTGGGCTCGTCCTCGGCGCCGGCCCACTCACGCACCCGCTTCTCCGCGGCATCGCCGTCCCACGCACGGTTGCGGACGGCCAGCGGGAAATCCTGGACCACAGTGACGGGCATGGAGTCCTCCTCAGTGTCGGCCCCCTCCAGGGGCATACCCCTCCACGCGGCCGGTGAATCATCTGTGGGCAGCCCGGATAGGTTTCCCGACGTGAGCTCCCGCCCCCGCTTCCTGCTCGAGGGCGTGGTCTTCTGCGTCGGCATGGCCAGTCTCGGAGCCGAGATCGCCGCGGCCCGACTGCTCGCTCCGTGGTTCGGGGCCAGCACCATCGTCTGGGCCAACACCATCGCCACGGTGCTCGTCGCCCTGTCCGTCGGCTACGCCATGGGCGGACGGCTCGCAGACCGCAACCCCACCCTCCAGGGCCTGGCGGGCTGGGTGGTGCGAGCAGCAGCGCTGCTCGCACTGGTGCCCTTCGTGAGCGGACCGTTCCTGCGTCTCTCCACCCGCGCCTTCGACGAACTCTCGGGCGGTCTCTTCGTCGGATCCCTGGTGGGCGTGGGTGTGCTCATCGCAGTGCCCGTGCTGCTGCTCGGCATGATCTCGCCGTACGCCGTGCGCCTGAAGGTCGACCAGGTGGAGGACGCTGGTCGCGTCTCCGGACGCCTCTACGCGATCGGCACGATCGGCTCGCTCACCGGGACCTTCCTCGCGTCCCTGCTGCTGATCCCACTGGTCGGCACGCACCGGACGTTCCTGATCTTCGCCCTGGTGCTCGCCCTCGTCGTGCTCCCGGCCCTGGGGCGCAAGTGGGTCTTCGGCGCTCTCGTTGCCGTGGTCATCATGGTGCTGATCGCCCTCCCGGTCGGTACGACGAAGACCACGACGGGCATCGGCAAGGTGATCTGGGAGCGTGAGACCGAGTACCAGTACGCCCGGGTCATCGAGAACCCCGACGGTCAGCGGCGGCTCGAGCTGAACGAGGGCCAGGCCGTGCACTCGGTCTACCGCAAGGGTGAGTGGCTGACCGGTGGCTACTGGGACGAGATGCTCGTGCTCCCGTTCGCCGGGGCGGACCCTCCGAGACGAGTGGCGATCCTGGGCAGTGCAGCCGGTACGACGGCACGGGCGCTCGCGCACTACTTCCCTGACCTGCACGTCGATGCCGTGGAGATAGACCCCGACGTGACCGAGGTCGGACGCGAACTGTTCGACCTGAGGGGGAAGAACATCACCACGCACGCGGCCGACGCGCGACCGTGGCTGCAGTCGCAGGACACGAAGTACGACGCGATCCTGGTCGACGCGTATCGCCAGCCCTACATCCCCTTCTACCTCGCCACCCGTGAGTTCTTCGACGTCGTCAAGGAACACCTCGCGCCCGGCGGGACGATCGCGATCAACGTCGGACACCCGCCCCGGTCCGACAAGCTCGAGAAGGTGCTCACCGCCACTCTGCGCGCCTCCTTCGGGAGCAACCGCGTCAGCAGGGACCCCGTCGAGGACACCAATACGATGCTGCTCGGGACGACCTCCGGGACCGACCCCGCGGAGGCCCTGCGCATGGCGGACCTGCCGGGCGAGGTGCGGACGGTCTCGGACCAGACGGCCGACCGCCTCGAGGACGGACTGGGCGGCGGCAGCGTCTACACCGACGACCGTGCCCCGGTCGAGTGGTTGGTGGACGCCTCGCTGGCCGAGGTGGCCAGATAGCCGACCGCGCCGGGGAGCGCCGACACCCTGGGCGAGACCCGTTGCCGCCTGATCGCGCGTCGCGCCACAATGGCCGAGTGGAGCCCGAGGACCTCCCAGACGCCGAGGAGCTGTGGTGGTCCTGGGCCGTGCTGGCAGCACTGCATCGTGCGGCAGGTGACGACTCCTGCCGGTTCGACCCCGATGAGCTCGTGCTCGCTCTCGACGCCGACGGCTCGTGGCTGCGGATGCAGCATTCCCACGGACGTCGCTCGGCGTTGTGGGGCAGCTCGGCAGTTGCACTCTCCTCGCCGTACGACGCGCGCAGCGCCGCGCCGGACTGGGCCCTCACCGAGGCAACCGAGGAACGCCGCCCGACCTTCATGGCGTGGTACGCCCATGGCGAGTGGGACACCAGCGCGCCGGGCAACGACGAGGGTGCGATCCACCTGCTGCGGCCACTGCTCACCGTTGACCCCCGCGCCGTGGCGCTCGTGCGCGCCGGGCAGGCGAGCCCGGAGACGCTCGCCTACTACGCCCACGGAGAGCACCTCGAGGAGGCCGTCGAGCTGGTCCGGCTGGCCGGCGCGGACGCCCCGCGACGCTCACGGGGCTCGGTCGGCTTCCGCCTGCGCGACCAGATCCACGGCCAGATGCGCGACGCTGTCGAGGCTGACCGGATGCTGATGCAGCGGCCGCCGACGTTGGTGCAGTGGTCACGCGTCAACGGTCCCGGCATCCCCTTCGAGTACGCCGTGATGGTGATGCGCGACCGGGTCGTCCCGGCGCCGACCAACACGTCCATGCCTGAGCCTGCGTTGAACAGCCTGAGGAACGTGCTCGGCAGCCTGCACCGCGATGAGTCGAGCGACGAGTCGGGAGCGTGGCTGTTCGCGCGGGTCACCTCCGACGGCGTGGTGGTCCGGTTCGACCGAGCCTTCGACAGCTGGCCGGCGTGGTATCAGGTGCACCACGCGAGCGACGGACCCTCGCTGGAGGACCTTGCCTGGGAGATGAGCCAGCGCACCCAGCAGTGGCTGCCGGTATGGGCGAGCCTGCTCCCCTACTCCTGAGGAACCCTCAGAGCAGTCGTCGGTCGTTCGCCCACCGGGTGAGCTCGTGGCGCGAGGAGAGCTGCAGCTTGCGCAGCACCGAGGACATGTGGGTCTCGACGGTCTTGATCGAGATGAACAGCTCCGAACCCACCTCCTTGTAGGAGTAGCCGCGGGCGATCAACCGCATCACCTCGCGCTCACGCTCGGTCAGCCGGTCGAGGTCCTCGTCGACCGCGGCAACTTCGATGGTGCCGGCGAACGCATCCAGCACGAACCCCGCCAGCCGCGGCGAGAACACCGCATCGCCGGAGGCGACCCGCTCGATCGCGGCGACAAGCTCCGGGCCCGTGATCGTCTTGGTGACGTAGCCACGAGCACCTGCCCTGATGGTGCCGATGACGTCCTCAGCAGCGTCCGAGACGGAAAGGGCGAGGAAACGTGTGTTCGACGTTGCCGACTTCGGGGACAGGGCGACCCTCCGCATCACCTCGGCTCCCCCACCGCCGGGCAGGTGGACGTCCAGCAGGACCACCTCCGGGTGGTGCGCGATGACGGCGGCGACCGCCTGGTCGACATCGGCTGCCTCCGCGAGGACGTCGACCGTGCTGCCCAGCTCGGCGCGGACCCCGGTGCGGAACATGGCGTGGTCATCGACGATGACGACGGTGCGCAAGGTCATGGTGTCTCCCTGGATCGGTGGTCGTTGGTGGGCAGGGTCAGCCGGACCTCGGTGCCCTCCCCCGGGGTGCTGCGCACGGTGGCGCTGCCACCGTGGCGTTCCATGCGCCCGATGATGCTGCTGCGGACACCCTGCCGGTCCTCCGCCACCCGGGCGGGGTCGAAGCCGGCGCCACGGTCGCGCACGAAGATCTCCACGCCGGAGGCCGCCGCCTCCGCATAGACGTCCACGGTGCTCGCACCCGAGTGCTTCGCCGCGTTGATGACGGCCTCGCGGGTGGCCAGTACCAACGGCCGGTCGTCGTCGGTGACCGGCGCGTCGCCGACGCAGACGACCTCGACGGGCACGCCGTGGGCGTCCTCAGCCTCCGCAGCCACGGCCCGAAGGGCGGCAGCGAGTGTGTCCGGCCCTTCCCCGCGTGAGTCGAAGAGCCACGAGCGCAGGTCGCGCTCCTGGGCGCGCGCGAGCCGCGAGACCGTCGCGGGATCACCCGCGGCACGCTGGATCAGGGCGAGCGTCTGCAGCACCGAGTCGTGGAGGTGAGCCGCGACGTCGGCGCGCTCCTCCGAACGCACGCGTGCCTCGCGCTCCTCGCTGAGGTCGGAGGAGAGCCGCAGCAGCCACGGGCCCACCATGAAGCCGAGCCCGACGATGCCGAAGGCAGCGGCCAGCCCGACATTGAGCGCGACCGTGAGGCTGCCCGAGCGCAGCGAGAACAAGGTGATGGCGGCGACCAGCAGCATCAGCCCAGCGGCGATCCGCAGGTAGGCCCTCCAGCCACCTCCCCCAACGACAGCTCGGATGGGGCCCATCCGTCGCGACGGGTCGCGCCACCGCTCGCGCTGGGCCTCGTCGGCCTGCCACCACAGCACGGCGACGCCGGCACCGGCGAGCAGGAGTGGGCCGTAGGCGAGGGTCTGTCCCGAGACCAGGGTGATGAGCAGCAGCACCCCGACCGCGATCGCCCCGACCGCGACCAGTGGCCCGTAGTCGGTGAACTTGCGCTCCCGTCGACCACCTCGCTTGCCCTGACGGGTGGCCGCGTCCAGGCCCGGCGAGGTCGCCTCCGTGTGCCGCTGGGCGGGCATGAACAGCCAGAGACCGGCGTAGAGCACGGCGCCGAAGCCACCGAAGGCCACCAGCACCAGGAACCCCATCCGGACCCACAGCATCGGCAGACCGAGGTGCTGGGCCAGGCCCGAGGCCACTCCGCCCAGCCACCGGTCATCGGCCGACCGGTAGGCGCGACGAGGCGTCGCCACCTGAGGCGGCAGGCGACCCGCGACGGGCCCAGGAGGGTAAGGGGTGCGCTTCATGACCTCCACATCGTGACACCCGGGACCCTGAGCCCACATCAGGTGGCACCCCCTGACCTTGGACCCCGGAAATCAGGACCATCCCCGATACCCCCGAGGCGGTAGTGCGGACACGATGGTGACATGAACGAGCAGAGCGGCCCCCAGACGGCCGACCCGACCAACGCGCAGAGCGGACCCCAGAGCGGCCCCCGCGTCAGCGGCGACCAGATGCGTGACGTCGACCGGCTGCGCCGCAGCAGCTCCGACCGCTACATCGCCGGCGTCGCCGGCGGCCTGGGTCGCCACTTCGACGTCGACCCGACCATCATCCGGGTGGTGCTCGCCGTGCTCACCTTCTTCGGCGGCGCCGGCGTGCTGGTGTACGCCGCGGTCTGGTTGTTCGTGCCCGAGGACGGCCAGGACCGGGCCCCCATCGAGGTCGGCACCGATGTCCGCCGGATCATCCTGCTCGTCGCGGGGGTGATCGCGCTGTCGATCGCCTTCGGCACGCCTTTCCTGGGCAACGGCTGGGGCAACGGCTTCCCGATCCCGTTGCTGGTGATCGGCCTCGTCGCGGTGGCCCTGTTCGCAACCCGGTCCCAGCGCAGTCAGGCCCGACTCGGCAACCGGCCGCCCCCGCCCTGGGGCAGCGTCCCCGTCTCATCTCAGACCTCATCTGCGACTCCCAACTCGCCGTACGCCCCGGAAGGAACCACCATGACCGCCACCACCGACACCCGCGTCGACCCCGGCCAGCCCCCGGCCTGGATGCCTCCGCCCGTCGCCGCCTACGTGCCGCCGCCCCGGCCCCGCCGCACCGGCCTGGTGCTGTTCTGGCCGACGCTCGCGATGATCGCCATCGCCCTGGGCATCCTCGGCATCTACGACACGTCGAACTCGGTGACGATCTCGGCGTACGGCGCCCTGCCGGTCGCGATCACCGGCCTGATGCTCCTCGTCGGCGCGTTCGTCGGTCGTCCCGGCGGCCTGATCGCCCTGGGCTTCGCGTCCAGCATCGCGCTGGTCGTCACGAGCATCGTGGGGGTGGCCAGCGACGGCACGAACGGGCTCGACAACAGGGACGTGCGTGAGGTCCCGACGAGTGCCGCTGCTCTCGACGCCGGCTACCACGTCCCGAGCGGCACGATCGAGATCGACCTGAGCCGGGTCA
>JBDSXU010000046.1:0-6248 GCA_039926005.1 Marmoricola sp. | reverse complement strand
GCATCGTCGTCCAGACCGACGGCCAGCTGAAGACCGGTCGAGACGTCGTCATCGCCGCGCTGCTCGGTGCGGAGGAGTTCGGCTTCGCCACCGCCCCGCTGGTCGTGTCGGGCTGCATCATGATGCGGGTCTGCCACCTCGACACCTGCCCCGTCGGTGTCGCGACGCAGAACCCGGAGTTGCGCAAGCGCTTCACCGGCAAGCCGGAGTTCGTCGTCACCTTCTTCGAGTACATCGCCGAGGAGGTGCGCGAGCTGCTCGCCGAGCTGGGCTTCCGCACCCTCGACGAGGCGATCGGGCACGCCGACGTCCTCGACTCGACGGAGGCGGTGAACCACTGGAAGGCCGCCGGTCTCGACATCTCACCGATCTTCCACGTGCCCGAGCTCCACGAGGACACGGCGCGACGCAACGTCAAGCCGCAGGACCACGGGCTCGACAAGGCCCTCGACGTGGAGCTCATCCGGCTCAGCGCCGATGCCTTGGAGAACGGGCAGCCGGTGCGGGCGCAGGTGGCGATCCGCAACGTGAACCGCACGGTCGGCACCATGCTGGGTCATGAGGTCACCAAGCGTTACCGGAGCGAGGGTCTGCCCGAGGGCACCATCGACATCACCCTGGTCGGGTCGGCCGGACAGTCTTTCGGCGCGTTCCTGCCCAGGGGGATCACGCTGCGGCTCGAGGGCGACGCCAACGACTACGTCGGCAAGGGTCTCTCCGGCGGGCGGCTCGTCGTACGCCCCGATCGCGCCGCGACCTTCGAGGCCTCCAAGCACATCATCGCGGGCAACACGATCGCCTACGGCGCCACCTCGGGCCAGATCTTCCTCCGTGGCGGGGTCGGGGAGCGCTTCGCCGTCCGCAACTCTGGTGCCCACGTGGTGACCGAGGGTGTGGGTGACCACGGTTGCGAGTACATGACCGGCGGACGGGTCGTCGTGCTCGGCAAGACGGGCCGCAACTTCGCCGCCGGCATGTCGGGCGGGGTCGCCTGGGTCCTGGACCTGAAGGACTTCCGGGTCAACAAGGAGCTGGTGGAGCTCGGCCCCGTTAGCGGGGACGCCGCCGAGCTCGAGGCTCTGGTGCGCGCGCACTTCGAGGAGACCGGCTCCGAGGTTGCCGAGAAGCTGCTCGGCGACTGGGAGACCGCGCTGACCCGCTTCACCGAGGTCATGCCGCGCGACTACCGCATCGTGATGGAGGCCAAGGCGAAGGCCGAGGCCGACGGACTGGACGACAGCGAGATCGCCACGGCGATGATGGAGGCGTTACATGGTTGAGAGCCGGGGTCTCACCCGGTCCCTGCCCGGAATCACCACCGTCTCGAGGAGGGTTCCGGCTCATGGCTGACCCGAAGGGATTCCTGAAGCACGGTCGCGAGGTCGCCCCTCGGCGCCCGGTCGAGGAGCGCAAGGAGGACTGGGGCGAGGTCTACCCCGGAGGTCCGGGACGCGCGCTGCTGCCGATCATCAAGACCCAGGCAGGTCGTTGCATGGACTGCGGCATCGCGTTCTGCCACCAGGGCTGCCCGCTCGGCAACATCATTCCCGAGTGGAACGACCTGGTCTGGCGTGACGACTGGGACGCCGCGATCGAGCGACTCCACGCGACCAACAACTTCCCGGAGTTCACCGGCCGGCTGTGTCCTGCTCCTTGCGAGACCGCCTGCGTGCTCGGAATCAACCAGGACCCAGTGACCATCAAGAACGTCGAGGTCTCGATCATCGACCGGGCGTGGGAGTCCGGCGCAGTGCGCCCGCAGCCGCCCGAGTGGCTCTCCGGGAAGACGATCGCCGTGATCGGCTCAGGCCCGGCGGGGCTCGCCGTCGCCCAGCAGCTCACCCGTGTGGGCCACACGGTCGCGGTCTACGAGCGAGCCGACAAGATCGGCGGCCTGATGCGCTACGGCATCCCCGAGTTCAAGATGGAGAAGAAGGTCCTCGACCGCCGTCTCGACCAGATGCGCAGGGAAGGCACGGTGTTCCGGGCAGGCATCAACGTCGGGCAGACACTCACCGGAGAAGCCCTGCGTGAGCGTTACGACGCGGTTGTGCTCGCCATGGGTGCCACCGCGGCACGAGACCTGCCGGCTCCCGGGCGCGAGCTCGGTGGCATCCACCAGGCCATGGAGTACCTCCCGCAGTCCAACCGCGTCTCGCTCGGCGAGCCCCTGCCTTTGAAGGAGGGGGAGAGCCAGATCCGCGCGGACGGCAAGAACGTGGTGATCATCGGTGGCGGGGACACCGGCGCCGACTGTCTCGGTACGGCGATCCGCCAGCACGCCAAGTCGATCACCCAGCTGGAGATCATGGACCAGCCGGGAGAGATCCGGCCGGAGAACCAGCCCTGGCCGACGTACCCCATGCTCTTCCGCGTCTCCTCGGCCCACGAGGAGGGCGGCGAGCGTGTCTACGCGGTCTCCACGCAGGAGTTCATCGGTGACGAGGACGGCAACGTGCGAGCGCTACGCCTGGTCGACGCCGAGTTCAAGGACGGCAAGTTCCAAGACGTCGAGGGCACCGAGCGGGAGATCCCGGCCGAGCTGGTGCTCTTCGCGATGGGCTTCACCGGTCCCGAGCGTGAAGGCCTGATCGAGCAGCTCGGCGTCGACCTGGACGAGCGCGGCAACGTCGCGCGCGACAGCGGCTACTCGTCCTCGGTCGAGGGCGTCTTCGTCGCCGGTGACGTCGGCCGCGGCCAGTCGCTGATCGTCTGGGCCATCGCCGAGGGTCGCGCCGCTGCCGCAGCCGTCGACACCTGGCTCACCGGGAGCACCACCCTGCACGCCCCGATCGCGCCGACCGAGCGCCCGCTGATGGCCTAAACCGCACGCTGAGGCGTCGCAAATTGCTGTCAACCAAGCTGCGAGGCGTCGCAAATTGCCAGTCGGTGACGGCAATACGCGACGCCTCAGCGGGTTTCGCAGGGCAAAGTTCGACGCCTCGGCCTCGCCTATTGGAACGTTCAAGTAAGTCCCGATAGGCTCTCGGGGTGCGAAGAGCAAAGATCGTGTGCACCCTTGGCCCTGCCACCTCGTCGATGGAGCGCATCCGGGAGCTGGTGGCTGCCGGCATGGATGTCGCCCGACTCAACCTGAGCCACGGGACCTACGACGAGCACGAGGAGATCTATCACCGGGTGCGCCGGGCCTCGGACGAGTCCGGGCACGGTGTCGGCATCTTCGTCGACCTACAAGGCCCCAAGATCCGCCTCGGGCACATCAAGGCGGGCTCGACCCGGATAACGACGGGGCAGTCGTTCACGATCACCACCCGCGAGCTCGATGGCAACAACGAGATCGCGTCCACGACCTACCAGGGGCTGCCGGGTGACGTGTCGGCCGGTGACCAGATCCTGATCGACGACGGCAAGGTGCGCCTGCGCGTGACCGAGGTGGAGGGCACGAACGTGCACACCCAGGTGGTCACGGGTGGTCGGATCAGCGACCACAAGGGCATCAACCTCCCCGGCGTGCCTGTGAGTGTCCCGGCGATGTCGGAGAAGGACATCGAGGACCTGCGATGGGGTCTGCGCCTGACGGTCGACTTCATCGCCCTCTCGTTCGTGCGCTCGGCCGCCGACGTCGAGGACGTCCGCAAGATCATGCGCGAGGAGGGCGTGATGCTCCCCGTGATCGCGAAGATCGAGAAGCCACAGGCGATCGACAACCTCGACGAGATCGTGAAGGCCTTCGACGGGGTCATGGTCGCGCGCGGAGACCTCGGTGTGGAGTGCCCGCTCGAGGACGTGCCCTTCCTGCAGAAGCGCGTGGTCGAGAAGGCTCGACGCAACGCCAAGCCGGTGATCGTCGCCACCCAGATGCTCGAGTCGATGATCAGCAGTCCCGCACCCACCCGGGCCGAGGCCTCCGACGTGGCCAACGCCGTCCTCGACGGAGCGGATGCGGTGATGCTCTCCGGAGAGACCAGTGTGGGGGAGTACCCCATCGAGACGGTGCGCACGATGGCGCGCATCATCACCTCCACCGAGGACCATGCGCTCGAGACGATGGCGGCGATCGACTGGCAGCCCAGGACTCGCGGCGGTGTCATCGCCAAAGCGGCGGCGGAGGTGGCCCAGCGGATCGGCGCGAAGTACCTCGTCGCGTTCACCCAGAGCGGCGACTCGGCCCGGCGGATGGCGCGCTACCGCGGCAGCATCCCCGTCCTGGCCTTCACCCCCGAACCGGTCGTGCGCTCCCAGCTCGCACTGAGCTGGGGTGTCGAGACGTTCCTGACCACGCGGGTCGAGCACACCGACCAGATGGTCCGCCAGGTCGATGAGCAGCTGCTCAAGATCGGCCGGGTCGAGGAGGGCGACCTCGTGGTGATCATCGCGGGCAGCCCGCCCGGCATCCCGGGCTCGACGAACGCGCTGCGCATCCACCGCATGGGCGACGCGATCAACGAGGTCGCGCCTGCCTACCGCAGCCACGGCTGAGGCTCAGGTGTTGATCTCCTCGCCGAGGTACGCCGCGCGGATTCGGTCGTCGGCCAGGAGGTCCTTGCCGGTGCCCGAGAGCACGATCTCGCCGGTCTCCATCACGTAGCCGCGGTTGGCCAGCGCGAGTGCCTGCGCTGCGTTCTGCTCCACGATCAGCACGGTGACGCCGGTGGCGTTGATCTCCTTGACGATGTCGAAGATCTGCTTCACGATCAGCGGCGCCAACCCCATCGAGGGTTCGTCGAGCAGGAGCAGCCGTGGCTTGCCCATGAGCGCGCGGGCGATGGCCAGCATCTGCTGCTCGCCGCCGGAGAGGGTGCCGGCGTATTGCGTCTTGCGCTCAAGCAACCTGGGAAAGTATTCGTAGCACCGGTCCAGGACCGACTGGTCGGCCTTCTTGAACCGAAAGGCGCCCATGTCGAGGTTCTCAGCCACCGACATGAGTGGGAAGACCCTGCGGCCCTCCGGCACGTGACAGATGCCGAGGCTGATCAGGTCGTGCGCGGGGATGCCGTCGATGCGCTCCCCGTCGAACCGGATCTCCCCGAGGCTCGGCCTCATCATCCCGGAGACCGTCTTCTGGGTGGTGGTCTTCCCGGCGCCGTTGGCGCCGAGGAGCGCGACGACCTCACCCTCGTCGACGTTGAAGCTCACGCCCTTGAGGGCGCGGATGGCGCCGTAGCGCACCTCGATGTCGTCGACCTCGAGCATGCTCATGACCGACCCCGTTCGTCGTCGATACCAGGTTCGTCGAGCGCGGACACGTCGACGTCGATCGTGTGCACCTCGAGCCCCTCGGTCATCGCCTGGGCCTCGTCCTCGGAGGTGCCGAGGTAGGCCGCGATCACCGCGGGGTCGCGCTGGATCTGCTCGGGGGTGCCTTCGGCGATCTTCTCCCCGAAGTTGAGTACGACGAGCCGGTGCGCCACCGACATCACCAGCTTCATGTCGTGCTCGATCAGCAGCACGGAGATGTCGTCCTCGACGTTGATCTTCTGGATCAGCGCGGCGAGCTCCTGCTTCTCCACCGGGTTGGTTCCGGCGGCGGGCTCGTCGAGGAGGATCACGCCGGGGTTGGTTCCGAGGGCCCGCGCGATCTCCAGCCGCCGCTGCTCGCCGTACGCCAGGGCCCCGGCGAGCTCATTGGCTCGCCTGGTGAGTCCGACGAAGCTCAGGAGCTCATATGCCCGCTCGGTCGACTCCCGCTCCTCACGCCGCTGCCAGGGCATCCCCAGCATCGCGGCGATGGGACCCGACTTCTGTCGGGTCTCCACACCCACCTTGACGTTCTCCAGCGCGGTCAGCGCCGGGAACAGTCGGATGTTCTGGAAGGTGCGGGCCACCCCCATGTGGTTGATCACGTGCGTCTTCTTGCCCAGGACCGACGCCATCGTGTCGCCCTTGCGGGCGGCGAGGGTGATGGATCCCTCCTGTGGGGTGTAGACGCCGGTGAGCGAGTTGAACAGCGAGGTCTTGCCGGCGCCGTTGGGGCCGATCACCGCCAGGATCTCGCCACGGTGCATCTGCAGGGAGATGTTGTTCAATGAGGTGACACCGCCGAAGCGGAGCGTCACCCCGACGACGTCGTAGACGACCTCGCGGGTCGAGGCGTCGTGAGCGGGTGCGGTCGCGGTCATGGGATCACATCCCTTCGCCGGCAGGCACGGCTCGTGTCTCGGCACTGTCTTGTTTCTCGAGTCCGGACAGCTCGGCCTTGCGGCGTCGGGCCGGGATCAGACCGGCGGGCCGGAAGATCATCATCAGCAGGATGAGGGCGCCGATCCACATCTGGCGGTCCTCGGCGG
>JBDSXU010000045.1:0-4098 GCA_039926005.1 Marmoricola sp. | reverse complement strand
CCGCTTCGCGCGCTGACGCCGTCTCGAGCAACCAGGGCAATGTCACCGCGAGGCCGGCCAGCACGGCGAGCAGCGGCAGCAGCGAGATCAAGGTCGCGATGCACGCATAGGCGAATACCCAGCCCCGCTTGTGGTCCGGGCGAGTGGCGGACCAGGGACCCCGCGTGAGCCCCACCGCCTCGGCGGGCGAGCCGGTCCAGTACTCGCCCCTCGTGACGCGACCGGTGACTGCTGATCCGGGGGCGACCTCGGCGTCCCGTCCGATCACCGCGCCCGGACACAACGTGCTGCGGGTGCCGACGCGAGCTCCGGAGCCGACCTTGATCGACCCGATGTGCAGGACGTCACCGTCCAGCCAGTGGCCGCACAGGTCCACCTCCGGCTCGATGGAGCAGCCGCTTCCCAGAGACAGCATGCCCGTGACCGGCGGGAGCGAGTGCAGGTCGACCTGCCGGCCGATCTTGGCACCCAGTGCGCGTGCGTACGTCGGCATCCAGGCGGCGCCGGCAAGGTTCGCAGCACCGAGCTCCTCGGCGAGCCGCTCGGCAAGCCAGAGCCGCAGGTGGATCCGCCCTCCGCGGGGGTAGTCGCCGGGACGGACTCGTCGCAGCAGGACCCGCGCGCCGGCCGCGCTCAGCGCCATCCGTCCGGGTGCCGACACCAGGGTGATCCAACCGGCCACGACCCACCACCACGAGAACGTCGGCAGGAACGACAACCCCAGGACACCGGCGGCCAGGTTGTTCCCTGCGACCACCCAGGTCAGCCAGCGGAGGCCGGGCAGCAACCGGAGCGGAACGGTGAAGACGATCTGCCCGATCTGGGTCTTGGAAGGCGTCGGCCGGACCTTGTGGTTGGTCCGCTCGGTGGGCGCGGACATCTCCTCGAGCATGGCCGACAGCGCTCTGACCGTCGGGTTCTCGTAAAGGTCCGCGACGGTGAGCTCGGGATAGCGGGCGCGGAGCCGGGAGACCATCTGCGCTGCGGTCAGGCTGCCTCCACCGAGGTCGAAGAAGTCGTCGTGCTCATCGGTGACGACTGCTCCGAGAACGTCGAGCCACAGTTCGGCGACCCACGCCGCCGTGCCTTCGAGTCGGGCTGCGCTCTGGGTGTCTGCCTCCGCGGTGGCCAGCGGCCACGGGAGCGCGTCGCGGTCGATCTTTCCGGAGGTCCTGGTCGGGAGGGTGCCCACCTCCGCGAGCCGGGGCACGAGGGCTGCGGGCATGCTCTCCCGGAGACGAGCCGTCGCGGCGGCCGCATCGAACCCCTCCTGCACGGAGACATAGCCGATGAGGATCTGGTTTCCCGCCCGGCTCGTGCGCACGGCAGCGGCGGCGCCGACGACACCGGGCAGCGCGAGCAGGGCGTTGTCGATCTCGCCGAGCTCGATGCGCCTTCCGCCGAGCTTGACCTGGTCGTCGCCTCGGCCGGCGAAGATCAGCCCCTGCTCGTCGTACACCACACGGTCGCCGCTGCGGTAGGCCCGCTCCCAGCCGAGAGTCGGGAACGGTGCGTACTTCTCCGCATCCTTCTCAGGGTCGAGGTAGCGCGCCAGCCCGACTCCCCCGATGATCAGCTCGCCCACCTCGCCGCGCTGCACATGGGCACCATGTTCGTCCACGACCGCGAGGTCCCATCCGTCCAGGGGCAGTCCGATCCGCACGGGACCCTCGCCGGTGAGCGGCGAACCGCACGCGACGACGGTTGCCTCGGTGGGTCCGTAGGTGTTCCACACCTCTCGCCCTGGTCGCGCAAGACGTGTGCCGATCTCGGGCGGGCAGGCCTCGCCGCCCATGATCAGCAGGCGTACGCCGGCCAGCGATTCGGTCGGCCACAGAGCCACCAGCGTCGGCACGGTGGAGACCACGGTGACGTTGTTCGCCACCAGCCACGGACCGACGTCCACCCCGCTCCGGACCAGTGAACGTGGCGCGGGCACGAGGCAACCGCCGTGCGCCCAGGCCAGCCACATCTCCTCGCACGAGGCGTCGAAGGCCACCGACAGTCCGGCCATCACCCGGTCGGAGTCACCCAGCGGGTCGTCCTGGAGGAACATGCGGGACTCGGCATCGACGAACGCGGCCGCCGAGCGGTGCGAGACCGCCACTCCCTTGGGGGTCCCGGTCGATCCCGAGGTGAAGATGATCCACGCGTCGTCCGTAGGAACGGGATCCTCATGAACGCGGGGCACGCCGTGGTGCCGCTCGGAGATCACGAGGTCGTTGCCGACCACGGCAGCGACATCCGCCTCCCCGAAGACCAGCCTGGCGCGTTCGTCGGGGTCATCAGCGTCCACCGGGACGTAGGCGGCACCGGCCGCGAGCACTCCCATGATCGCGACGTAGAGGTCTGTGGTGCCTGACTTGATCCGGATCCCGACCCGATCCCCTCGACCGACGCCCTGCGCGTTGAGCGAGGCAGCAAGGTCGTCTGCCGCCGAGCTGAACTCGGCGTAGGTGAGCTGCTCGACCCCGTTGTCGAGCGCAGGGGACTGCGGGTCTCCGGCCACCGTCTGTTGGAAGATCTCGACCAACGTGCGGGCTGGGGGTGCCATGGCGGCGCGTGTCAGCGTCAACGCGGCGCTCGGCTCAGAGGTGGGGACGCGGGCACCGAGGCAGTGTTGCGCGCAGAGTTGAACGGAAGGTGGACAGTCGCCGCGCCGAGCTCAGCCTCGCGGGACCAGCGTGTGGTCAGCTGGCGCGCGACCGCTGCGCGGGAGCGCGGAAGTGCTCGGCGACCTCACGCTCCACGAGGACCGGGATGAAGTCGCGGATGGGACTTCCGTCGTACTGGTGGTGGACCTGGGCGACCATGCTCTTGATGGCCTCGAGCGAGGCGTCTGGGAACCGGTCCCGAAGTCGACCTGCCAACTCGTCGAGCGCACGCGCCTCTTCGGTCTGGGTCATGTCGACAAGTCAAACACGGCTTCGGGAGGCCCACCATCGCTACCGGGTCGTAACTCCCCGAGGGTTTAGCGTCGCGCGTGCCCACGCAGGCGGGCCGAGGGACCCGGGAGGCAAGTGTTCATGTGGAGTTTGCGTGCTGTTCACATTTGGAAATCGGTCGGCCACCCGTGCTCGGAGAGGTACCGCCGCACGCGCTCGACGTCCTCGTGCGAGGGGAGCTCCGAGGTGACCTTCGCGACCGCCGTACCGATGTCGATGCGGTCGCTGGGGATCACCCCACCCTCCACCAGCAGCCGACTCACTGCCCGCACCTCGTCGTCGGAGAGGCGGCGCCGGAGCAGGGCCACCAGTGGCACGTAGTCGTGTTCGGGAAGGCCGGTCGGGTAGCCCACACGCAGCCACTCGACCACGCGTCCCACCAGGCCGGGCCGAGAGCTCTCGCTTTCCGTCTCCTGCGGGGAGGCAGTGGTCAGAGGGGAGCCGAGCGGCCAGCCGGCTGCCGCGAGCCGGGCCGAGACCCGGGTGACGTCGTCCTCGTTGATCGAACCCTTGACGACATCGTGGATCCGCTGCTCGACCAGCTCGCGGGTGAGGAGCTCCTGGTGTGCGGCCGCCTCTCTGGTTAGCTCCTCCACGACCTGGCTGAGCTCGGCCTCGGTGAGTGAGCGTCGCAGGATGCCCAACAGTGCGACATAGTCCTGCTGCGGGACGCCGTCGGGGTAGCCCGCGCGGAGCCACTGCAGGATCCGCTGGACCAAGTTGCCCGGTTCCGGCGTGGCAGTCGTCATCCGGTCCTCGTCGCCGGTGGTGGCGGACATCGCGTCAGCCCTTGTCGACGAGGGTAGGAAAGACGTGCTCGAAGCTGACCATCTTGCCGAACCCCGAGGCCACGATCACGGTGATTCCCAACGCCACAGCCAGGGCTGCGATCACGAAGCACGCTGCGCCGAGCCCGGCGTACCCCTTCCTGGCGCTCTGGCCGGGCACCGACAGCGCCTCACCGCCCGCGCCAGCGGCTGTGAACCTGACGCCAAGGGCGAACAACGCGGGGATACCGGCGCCGAGGACCAGGCCGGCGACCAGGACCTTCCACGCGGCTTGGAAGAACAGATCCAACATGTCTTCAGTCTCCTCAGACGCTCGCGGGATGGGAAGGCGCGGCCGCGCTCTCCCATTCGTCGTTCACGTTGCT
>JBDSXU010000044.1:0-3287 GCA_039926005.1 Marmoricola sp. | reverse complement strand
CCCGCCGAGCGGGAGCCCGGTCTCATAGCCACCGGTCAGCCAGGTCGCAGCATCGTCGATCGACTCAGGTGGGTGCTGCTCGGCCCAGATCACCGCTGCGGTGAACTGGTTCGCCTGCGCCAGATCCGATTCGATCTGGCACGAACGGGCGTAGGCCAGCACGTCCAGGGGACTGTCGAGGTCCCCGATCGAGGTGGCTGTCGTGCTGGTCATGGAACCAATTCAAGCACCGACCACCGACAGAACCCGGGCCCAGAAACCCTTCTGCACAAACGAATTCTCGACCCGGCCAGGCTCTCGTCGCCAGTCGCCAGTCGCCAGTCGCCGGTCGCGGACAGAGACCGGTTCTGTTGCTTGCGCACCGTGTCCACGGCACCCGTCAGGTGGCCAATCAGGTGATGGCTACCGCTGAGAGTTCGGCTCGGGTTTCGCCGTACGGCCAGGCTCACAGGGTCGGCGGCGCGACGGGAGGGCGCTCGACGCGGAGTGTCAATGCGATGCGCCGCGAGACGCCAGATCGGGCACAGCACGGAAGCCCCCAGCCCCCCTGTTGCTCAGACCGGGGTCCTCAGCCGAGCAGCCCCTGCGCGAGCGCGGCAGCGAGCGTCGGAGCCAGCGGAAGCCGCGGGATCAGGGTCGCCTGGAACGCGTGGTAGATGTCCGGCTTGCCATGCCAGGTGAGGTGGCTCGGTTCGTTGGTCGGCGACAGCTCGTGGCGCCAAGACCCACGCCCGGGGTCGCGGAAGCATCGGTCGACATGCTCCCACCAGGTCGCGTACCACTGGGCGTACGCCGGGTCGCCGGTCGCCTCGTGCAGGGCCGCAGCAGTGGCGGTGGCTTCCGCGGCCACCCAGTGCATCCGCTCGCGTACGACGGGCCGGCCCTCCCAGTCGACGGTGTAGACGAAACCGTCCGCACCGTCGACCGCCCAGCCCTCGCGGACCGAGGCCTCGAACAGCGACCGGGCTCCGTCGAGAAGCCAACTGGGCGCATCCTCGCCGAGACCGGCACGTAGATGAAGTGCGAGCCGCGCCCACTCCAGCCAGTGCCCGATCGTGGCGCCGTAGGGACGGAACGGGTGGGCAGGCTCGTCGACGTTGTACTCGAGCATCGGCGTCCACGACGCGTCGAAGTGCTCCGGGATCCGCCACTCGTGTCCGGCCGCGAGGTCGTGGACAACCCGGGTGAGGATGCGCAGCGCCTTCTCGCGCAACGAGGGGTCCTCGAGCACGTCCGCCGCCGAGAGCAGTGCCTCGACGGTGTGCATGTTGGCGTTCACCCCACGGTAGTCCTCAAGCGCGGACCAGCTCTGGTCCCACTGCTCCACGACCATGCCGAACTCGTCGTCCCAGAAGCGATCCAACAGCACGCGGACCGCGTCGTCGAGGAGCTTCTGGCCGCCGGGCCGACCGGCTGCGCTCGCACTCGCCGCGGCCAGCACCACGAAGGCGTGCTCGTAGGCCGTCTTGTCGGTGACCGTGGGTCCGTCCGCGCCGACCTGCGCGAACCAGCCGCCATGGGCAACGTCTTGGAACCGGCCGCGAAGCGCCGCGATGCCGTGGTCGGCCAGGCGACCGCAGTCGGGACGGCCCATCAGGTGCCCGAGCGCGTAGACGTGCGTCATCCGGCACGTCACCCACAGCTCCACCGGGCGGTCCAGGTCGGGCGCCCCGTCGTCGTCGAGCCAGGCGAAGCCGCCGTCCGGGTGAAGAGAAGCGCGACCGAACTCCAGCAGCCGGTCACCCTCGGCCTCAAGCCAACGTGCGTGTGCGGGACTGTCAAGCCAGCTCATCGGACCATCAGACCAGACCGGCGTAGGTCGCGCCGAACCTGTCGGTCGGGATGGAAGAGCTGCCGCCCGCTCGAACGGTAGGCGGTGTCCGTTTCGGGCCGCTTGAGCGGGGGTACTTCCTCGGGGCAACGCCAACGCCTGGGAGGAACACATGACTGACACGGTCGAGACAGGCCGAATCACCACGGACATCCCGGCGCGGATGGACCGGCTCCCATGGGCCCGCTGGCACTGGCTGGTGGTGATCGGCCTCGGGACCGTCTGGATCCTCGACGGGCTCGAGGTCACCATCGTCGGGTCCATGAGCGAGGCACTGAAGCCCGCCAGCACGGGCCTGGGAATGAGCAGCTACCAAGTCGGCGTCGCCGGTGCGGTGTACGTCGCGGGTGCCTGCTTCGGGGCCTTGTTCTTCGGTCAGCTCACCGACCGGTTCGGCCGCAAGAAGCTCTTCCTGCTGACCTTGGGCGTCTACACCGTCGCGACGGTGCTGACTGCCTTCTCGATGAACCCGGCCTGGTACTTCGCTGCGCGCTTCCTGACCGGCACCGGCATCGGCGGCGAGTACGCCGCCATCAACTCCGCCATCGACGAGTTGATCCCGGCGAAGTACCGCGGGCGGGTCGACGTCGCGATCAACGGCTCCTTCTGGGTGGGTGCGGCCAGCGGTGCCCTGCTGACGATCCCGCTGCTCGATCCCACGTTCATCGACCAGGCGTGGGGCTGGCGGATCGCCTTCGGCCTGGGAGCGATCCTCGCGGTCGGGATCCTGATCGTGCGGCGCAACGTGCCGGAGAGTCCGCGGTGGCTCTTCATCCACGGTCGCGAGGACGAGGGCGAGCAGATCGTTCGCGACATCGAGAAGACGGTCGTCGACGAGACCGGCACGCAACTGCCCTCGGTGAGCGAGACGATCACGATTCGGCAGCGCAAGACCATCAGCATCCCCGAGATCGCCAGGACCGTCTTCACCCTCTATCCCCGCCGTACCGCGCTCTGCTTCTCGCTGTTCGTCGGCCAGGCGTTCCTCTACAACGCGTTCTTCTTCACCTACGGCGACACCCTGGGCACGTTCTTCGACGTGAAGCAGACCGGCTGGTACATCGCGATCTTCGCGGCCAGCAACTTCGCCGGCGCCCTGCTGCTGAGCCCGCTGTTCGACCGCATCGGTCGCGTGAAGATGATCTCCGGGACCTACGTCCTCTCCGGGGTCCTCCTGGCGACAGCCGGGGGCGTCCTCGGCGATCTCAACGCCGTTACGTTGACCATCTTCGGGGCGGTCATCTTCTTCTTCGCCTCGGCCGGTGCCAGCGCGGCGTACCTCACTGCCAGCGAGGTGTTCCCGATGGAGACACGGGCGCTGTGCATCGCGTTCTTCTACGCGATCGGGACGGCCGTCGGCGGGATCAGCGGGCCGCTCCTGTTCGGCAAGCTGATCGACAACGCGTCCGCGGACAAGGACATCACCGCCATCGCTCTCGGCTACTTCATCGGTGCC
>JBDSXU010000043.1:0-6453 GCA_039926005.1 Marmoricola sp. | reverse complement strand
ACCGGCCGTGAGACGACCGCCGTCACCAGTGTCACCCGACCCGTGCCGCTGAGCTATGAGTGGGCGGTGACGCCGATGCACGAGACGATCGAGGAGCTGCTGACCACCCACCAGTCGCCGATCTACGTCGTGCACTTCACCCAGGCGTCGGCCCTCGAACGTGCGCAGGCACTGACGAGCGTCAACGTCTGCACCCGCGAGGAGAAGGACCGGATCGCGGAGCTGATCGGCGGTTTCCGGTTCAGCCCCGGGTTCGGCAAGACGCTGTCCCGGCTGGTGAAGCACGGCATCGGGGTGCACCACGCGGGGATGTTGCCGAAGTACCGCCGCCTCGTCGAGCAGCTCGCGCAGGCCGGCCTGCTCAAGGTCATCTGCGGGACCGACACCCTCGGCGTCGGCATCAACGTGCCCATCCGCACTGTGGTCTTCACCGGCCTCTCCAAGTACGACGGACGCCGGCAGCGGATGCTCAAGGCACGTGAGTTCCACCAGATCGCCGGTCGTGCGGGGCGGGCCGGCTTCGACACAGCGGGCACGGTGGTCGTGCAGGCGCCCGAGCACATCGTGGAGAACGCCCGGCTGGTGAGGAAGGCCGGTGACGATCCCAAGAAGCTCAAACGCGTCCAGCGCAAGAAGGCGCCCGAGGGCCAGGTCACCTGGACCGAGGAGGCGTTCGAGCGGATCGTCGCCGCCGAGCCCGAGGCGCTCGTCTCCCGGATGCGCGTGAGCCACGCGATGCTGCTCAATGTGATCGCGCGGCCGGGCAACCCTGCGGAGGCGATGCGACACCTGCTGCGTGAGAACCACGAGGATGCTCGCTCGCAGCTGCGGCTGATGCGCCTCGCTGCCGCACAGCACCGCTCCCTGCTCGCCGCGGACGTGGTCGAACTGGTGGTGCCGCCTGAGGCGGACGGACGACGGGTGCGGCTTGTCGGGGGGCTGCAGCTCAACTTCGCCCTGAACCAGCCGTTGTCGGCGTACGCCCTCGCGGTGTTCGACACGCTCGACCCGGAGGCGCCGACTTACGCCCTGGACGTGGTCTCGGTCGTCGAGGCCACCCTGGAGGACCCGAGGCCGGTGCTCGGAGCGCAGGAGCACAAGGCGCGCGGTGACGCGATCGGGGAGATGAAGGTCGACGGGATCGAGTACGACGAACGGATGGAACTGCTCGACGAGGTCACCTGGCCCAAGCCGCTGCAGGAGCTGCTGGAGCACACCTACGAGCTCTACCGGCAGCGGCATCCCTGGGTCGGTGAGAATGCCGTGTCGCCCAAGTCGGTGGTGCGCGACATGTACGAGCGGGCGATGACGTTCGGGGAGTACGTCGCGTTCTACGGCCTGACCCGCTCCGAGGGTCTCGTGCTGCGCTACCTCGGCGACGCCTACCGGGAACTGCGCCAGACCGTCCCCGACAGCGTGCGCACCGACGACCTCGAGGACATCGTCGAGTGGCTCGGGGCCGTCGTACGCCAGACCGACTCGAGCCTGCTCGACGAGTGGGAGCGGCTCAGTGATCCCCATCGCCTGGCCGGCCCGACGGACCCCGACATCCTGCCGCCGGTCCCTGAGCGGATCACCGCGAACGAGCGAGCCTTCACCGTGCTGGTGCGCAACGCGATGTTCCGACGCGTGGAGCTTGCGGCCTACCGGCGATGGGAGCAGCTCGGCGAGCTCGAGGCGGAGGCCGGTTCGAGCATGACTGGCGAGGACTGGCGCGACGCGCTCGAGGACTACTTCGAGGAGCACGCGAGCATCGACACCGGGCAGGACGCCCGCGGACCGCGGATGTTGCTGGTGGAGAAGGCCGAACGGGCCTGGGAGGTCCAACAGATCGTCGGCGACCCCGAGGGCGACCACGACTGGCGGATCACCGCGACCGTCGACCTGGCGGCCTCCGACGACGAGGGTGAGCTCGTCATCGACGTCACCGGGCTCCTGCAGCTCTGAGGCAGACCGCCTCAGCCGGGGACGGTCAGCTCGTCGAGGCCGGAGAGCTGGTGGGCGTCCTTGGCGACCTCCTCCGAGACTCCGCTGGGCTCCAGGCGGAGCCGCACGGCGAGGTAGAAGATGCCCAGCGACCAGGCGATCACGACGATCAGGTCGATCCCGTCCGGGAGGATGTTGCCGGCGCTGTCGCCGTAGCGACCCAGCCAGCCCAGGACCAGGTCGCCGAGGAGCCACACGGGTAGCCACCAGGAGTTGCCGAAGCTGCTCATGCTGTGGGTCTGGCGCAGGATCGACCCGATCGTGAACAAGACGATGCCCAGCACGATGGTCCCGATCACCTTGAGGTTGGTGTTTATGCCGCCCCAGTAGAGGATGAGGTTCGCGGAGACGAAGGCCCCCGGCAAGATGAGCTTCGGCCACGGCGCGAGGTAGGTCCGGGGTCGCGCGGCGTCGCTTCGGTGGAGGGCTGCCAGGGCGATCGGGGCCATGGCGTACATCACCGCGGTGGCACCGGTGACGGCCCCGACCAGCGCCGCCCAGCTCTTGAACGGTCCGAAGCCGATCAGCCCGATGCCCAGTGCGAGCAGGACCGACACCACGGGCACACCGCGCGCATTCGTGCGCGACAGGGAGCCAGGCATCTCGGTCTCCTCCCCGAGGGCGTAGGAGAGCCGGGCCGAGGTGCCGATGTAGACGATGCCGGTTCCGGCGGGGGAGATGACGGCGTCGATGATGAGGATCACGGCCAACCAGGTCGCGCCGACCGCGAGGGCCAGGGTGTACCAGGCGCCGTAGTCGGAGGGGTCCTGGCCCAGCGGTCGGTCCCAGTTCTTCGCAACGTCGCCCGGGTTGAGCCCGGCGATCAACGTCACCTGCAGGAGTGTGTAGAGCAGGGCACCGATGCCCATCGCCGTGAGGATCGCCCGGGAGAGGTCCTTGCGTGGGTTGCGGGCCTCGCCGGCCAGACAGACGGCCTGCTCGAACCCTTGCAGGGCGAAGACCACGCCGGCCGGGAGGGCTGCGAAGACACCGTGCCAGCCGAACGGCATGAAGCCTCCGCCGGCGGTGAAGTTGCCGGGGTGGAAGCTCAGCGCGGCGATCACGCCGATGGCCAGGAACGGCACGGCGGTCTTCCAGATCACGACCAGGGTGTTGCTCTCGGACAGGAACTCCGCACCCATCAGGTTCATCGCGGTGAAGAGCAACATCAGAAGCACCGCGACGACCAGGCCACGGGTGTTGAGCAGCTGCTTGTCATTGAGCATCGGGAAGTGCTCGTGCATCCAGCTCACGCTGTTGACATAGGTGATGGCCGCGAGCACCTCGATCGGCGCGATGAAGACCGCCTGGACCCAGGCCGCCCAGCCGCCGACGAAGCCGACGATCGGCCCGTGGGAGTAGTACGGGAAGCGCCCACTCCCGCCTGCCACGGGGTAGGTCGCGCCGAGCTCGGCGTACACCAAGGCCAGCATGGACAGCATGACCGCCGCGATCACCCACGAGAGGATCGAGGCGGGTCCAGCCGTCTCGGCGGCGGTGAGCGCCCCTAGCAGCCAGCCGGACCCGATGATGGATCCGAGGGAGACGAACATCAGCCCGTAGAAGCCGACTGATCGGTTGAGGCGTCCGGGTCCTTCGTGCGGCGGAGTGTGTGGGGTCACGGGGTCGCCTCCTTCGATAGGTGCGACTGCCTCCAGATGACCGCGTCTTCGCACCGGTGGTACGCAGAGTCTGCACCACGTCCGGGTGCACGTGCTAGAGCCGCAGACGACGTCAACCCTGGGCCTCAGGACTCAGAGGAAGGCGGCCTCACTCAGTTTCGCTCACGGTCGATCTCCCCGCTCAAGGCCCGCTCGACGAGAAACGCTTCGATGACGGGGGCCAGCTCGTTCGCCTCGGTCAGGATGGCCAGGTGCCCGCCGTGGTAGAGGTGCAGCGTCGCATCCGGGATCAGGCGGGCCTGCATCCGCGGGTTGAAGACCGGGATGATCGGGTCGTCGTCGCCGCCCATCACCAGCGTCGGCTGCCGGATCAGGCACAGGAACGGCAAGCTGCTCCAACCGGTCATCGCGGCCAGTTGGTAGTAGTAGCCCCGCGTCGGCCCCGCGCGCGTGGTCGCGTGCAGCAGGTCGGCACCGACCTGAGGATCGATGCGTATGCTTCCGCCGTAGATCTCCGGGGCAATTCGGCGGGCGTACGCCGGGTCCCGGTGGCGTCGCGGCGTTGCCATCCTTGCGAGCACGTTGGGATGGGCGGGCACCATCAGCATGCCGGTGCCGGTGGCGACCAGGACGACGCGGCGTACTCGGCGCCGAGACTGGATCGCGAGCTGCTGCGCGAGTCCGCCGCCCCACGAGAGCCCGAACACGTCGAACCGGGTGTGACCGAGTTTCGCCATCAGCGCGGTCACCCACGACGAAAGGCCGGCGATCTGATACGGGAAGGGTGGGAGCTGGCTGCCTCCCACGCCGGGTACGTCGAAGCGGACCAGGCCGCGGTCGGGGTCCAGGGCGTCGACCAGCGGTTGCAGGATCTCGAGACTGACCCCGATCCCGTTGCACAGCAGCAACGGCGGCTGGTCGGCCAGGTGACCCCGTGCGGGGCGTACCGAGACCCGGGCCTGGATGCCGCGCACGGAGATCGTGCGCACCCGATCGCGGTGTTGTGCCGCTCTGCGACCGTCCTGCTCAGCGGTCATGGACATAGGTGCCGGGAGCCTCGCAGATAGGTTCGTAGGCCGAGGACCCGAGCCGACGCGGCTTGTTGCGCTGCGGACCGGTGCGCTCAGCGAGCCAGTCGACGTAGTCGTTCCACCAGCTGCCCTTGACCTTGCTCGCTGACTCCAGCCACTCCTTGGCGCCGGCGGGGTTGCGTGACGCTGTGCGGAAGCTGGCCTTCGGGTTGCCCGGAGGGTTCACCATCGCGGCGATGTGACCGCTCGTGGACAGCACGAACTTCGTGTCGCCGCCGAACAGCTGGGTGGTCTGGTAGCAGGACTCCCACTTGCACAGGTGGTCTGCGATGCCGGCCACCACGGAGGAGTCGACGTCGACCTTGCCGAAGTCGATGTCGGAGCCGAGCATATTGGCGGCGCCGGGTTCGGTGAGGCTGTTGGTGATGGCGAGCTCCATGAAGTCGCGGTGCATCGCCGCGGACATCCGCACCGGATCGGCGTTCCAGTAGAGGATGTCGAAGGCCTTGGGCGGGTAGCCGAGGAGGTAGTTGTTGACCCAATAGTTCCAGATCAGGTCGTTCGGACGCAGCCAGGCGAAGGCCTCCGCGAGCACACGACCGTCGAGGTAGCCCTTCTCCTTCGACGCCTTGGTGGAAGCCGCTGCCGATTCCTCGGACAGCAACGCACTGGGCAGCCCGGCCTGTTTCTGGTCCAGCACGGTGACCGCGAGGCTGAACGCGGCCACTCGCCCGAGGTCACCGGTCGCGGCGAGGTGCCCGAGCACCATCGAGGCGAGCATGCCACCGGAGCAGATGCCGAGCATGGCGACCTTGTCCTGCCGGGCGATCTTCTGGCAGGCGCCCATCGCCTCGATGATGGCCTGCCCATAGGTGTCCACGCCCCAGTTCGCGTGCCGGGCGTCGGGGTTGCGCCAGGAGATGCAGTACACCTGCTGGCCACTGGCGACCAGGTGCTCGATCATGCTGCGCTGCGGGGCCAGGTCGATCACGTAGAACTTGTTGATCGTCGGCGGCACGATGAGCAGCGGGACCTCGCGGACCTTGGAGGTCTGCGGGGTGTACTGGATCAACTCGAACACGTCGGTGCGCAGCACCACCTCTCCCGGGGTGACCGCGAGGTCGATGCCGACCTCGAAGGCGTCCGGCTCGACCATCGAGGGAACCCGCGGGGGAGTCGCGAAGTCGCGCACGAAACGGCGGCCGCCCTCGACCAGGTTGCCACCCCCCGTGTCGATTATTCGCTTGAGCACCTTTGGGTTGATGAACGGGTGGTTGCTCGGCGCTGAGGCGTCGACGAGGTTCTCGATGATGAAGCCCATGCGCTGCTTGTCACCCCAGTCGAGCCCTGCGTCCTCCACGAGGCCGCGTGCTGCAGCGCCTGCCGCGAGGTAGCCCTGCAGGGTGCGCTTGAGCAGGGGGTTCTTGGACCAGCCGTCGTCGGTGAATCGTCGGTCCTTCTCGTGTGCCTCGAGCTCCGACCGTCCGATCCCGACCTTCGCGAGCTCACCGACCAGCCCGGCGCCGCGGAGGATGACCCGGCCGGGGCGCCGTGCGAGATGCGTCGCGAACCTGACCCCGGACATGCCCGGCAGGAACCGCCGAAGCGGGCTGCGGGCCGCGTCGCCGAGCAGCAGGTCGAACGGCGCTGCGGAGCCGCTGCCGTCGCCTTCCGCGTCGGCCCCGTCTATCCGCGTCTCGGCTGCCTCCACCTTGGTCACCGCACTCACTTGTCCTCCCGGACCCTGTCTGCGTGCGGTGCCTCGACCTGGCGACGGAGGATCTTGCCCGTGGGTCCCTTGGGGAGCTCGTCGA
>JBDSXU010000042.1:0-4611 GCA_039926005.1 Marmoricola sp. | reverse complement strand
TGGCGTTGCTGGTCGGAGCAGTGATCCTGGTGCAGACGCTGGAGCACTCGCTCGTGACGGCAACCGACCAGCAGGCCAGGTCACGGCTGGCCGAGCTGCGCGACGACGCGAGATCTGGGTCGCTGCCCCACGTCATCGACGGCATCGGCGACGACTCGCTGGCCCAGGTCGTCGCCGCCGACGGACGAGTGCTCGCGGCGTCCGCGAACATCCTGGGACGACCGGCGGTCGCGTCCGTGCAGGAGGCCGGGAAGCGGCCCACCGCTCGTACGATGCGTCGGCTCCCCGACGACCAGGAGACCGAGGACTACCGGATCTGGTCGGCACGCACCAACACCCGGGACGGGGCCGTCGCAGTCTTCGTCGGGCCCAGCCTGGAGTCCTCCCAACAGGCGATCCGCCGTCTGGTGACGAGCCTGGCCACGGGACTGCCACTGCTCGTGGCGCTGCTGGCCCTCGCGATCTGGGTCACCGTGGGACGAGCCCTGCGCCCCGTCGAGAACGTACGCCGCGAGGTGGCCGGACTGGGGGTCCGCTCCCTGGAGGGACGGGTGCCGGTCCCACCGACCAACGACGAGGTGGCGCGCCTCGCCCGCACCATGAACGAGCTGCTGGAACGCCTCGAGGCCGCCGATCGGCGCCAGCGCGAGTTCGTGACCAACGCGTCCCACGACCTCCAGTCACCACTCACCGTCTTCCGGACAGAGATCGAGGTGGCGCTGGCCCGCGCGGACCTCGATGAGTGGCAGCGCACCGGCCGCCACCTGCTGAGCGAGAGCGACCAGATGGAGGCGCTCGTCGGCGACCTCCTGTTCCTGGCGCAGGCGGAGGAGCTGCACTCCGTCGAGCGCTCGGCGCTGGACCTCGAGGACCTCGTTGCCGAGGAGGTCGCTCGCCTCCAGGGGGGATCCCTCGAGGTGCGCCTGACGGCAGGCGCTGCGCCCGTCCGGGGCAACCGTCAACAGCTGTCCCGGATGGTGCGCAACCTGCTGCTCAACGCCGCCGAGTTCGCCGCCGCGAAAGTCACCGTCAGCGTGGGTGGGCACGACGACAGTGCAGTGCTGGTCGTCGCGGACGACGGGCCAGGCGTGCCCGAGGAGCACCGCGAGGACGTGTTCGACCGCTTCGTGACCCTCGACCGGTCCCGGGACCGGCGCACCGGAGGAACCGGGCTCGGGCTGGCCATCTCGCGCTCGGTGGCCGAGGCCCACGGCGGCACCATCACCCTGGAAGGCGCAGCGCCCACGTCGCGGTTCGTCGTACGCCTGCCTGGGCTCTGAGTCGAATAGCCGGGTGCGGCCGCTTCACCGGCGCGCGACCTTCACGAGCTCGGCACGCGACCACGTCGGCGACACGTCGATCTCCAGGACCGGCCCGATCCCGCGGGCATAGAACTTGTTCTCGAGCACGGCCGGCTCCAGCGGCGTCGAGTTCGCCGTGTGCAGGACGTGGCGGTGGAACCCGGTAGGCGTCTTCATGGCCTCCCTTCGGGAGAGCACCAGCCCCCGATCCTGTGCCTCCCCCTTGAGATACTCCTCGCGGTAGCTGCAGCCCGCGTGGGTCCTGGCCGGGACGACGATCCCCGCCTGGGCGCCGCGACGCCCGTAGCGCCAGGAGCCCTCGGTCCTGACGACCTTCCCGTTCTCGTACTCCTTGGTGGCCTCCCCGAGATACCAGATGCTGCCGCCGGAGTCCTGGGCGTACCAGTCGTGCGTGTCCTCGACCACCTCACCACCCGAGCGGACCACATCGTGCACCACCCTGGCCCTGACACCACCGAGCACCCGGGTCCGGTGAGTCACCCTGACGGTGATGTGTTGGGTCTCGTGGGCGTTCCTCTCCACGTACCTCCAGATGGTTCCCGGCCGCATCGGCCAGTAGGGGTTGTCGATCCTCGTCGTGAAGTCGCGCGGGCGAAGATGCACGGGCTTGCTGCCATGGGGGTAGCCGTACGGCCCGGGAAGCCGGCAGCCGTGGCGCGCCGAGGCCGACGCCATGGACGGTGGGGTGGTGGTGCCGACGTCGAGGCTGCGCGCCTGGACGGCGATCGTCGTGACCAGCGCGGCTGCTGCCACGACTGCGATGTGGTTCCTCATGGTGGATCACTCCTTCGGTTCCAACCACCGTGCGCCGCGGTCGCTGAAGCGAGGCTGAAGCAGCGGGATCCGACCGAACCAGTGAGCGCCCATGAGCTCGCTGTGCCTACTGGGGAGGTCCCACTAGGCCGGTTGGTTCGGGATCACGCTGGCCAGCACGATCAGCGTCGTACCGACCCCGCCGAGCATCAGCACGTCGACCCACCGGTTGCGGCGTACGCGCAGCATCCCGGCATCGCGGTCACGGAGCAGCGCGCGCATCAGCGCACCGAGGAGCATGGCCACGCCGATCAGGGCCACACCCCGGCGCCACGGGCCGAAGGCGATGATCCCGAGCCCCACGACACTGCCTCCGACGATGACCAGGTAGACGAGCCCACCCAGGGTGGAGGGGATCCGCCGTGGCTCCTCGGGCATGCTCACGCGAGGTCGGCCTCCGCGCGTTCGACCACGTTCGAGAGCAGCATCGCCCGCGTCATCGGGCCGGCACCACCGGGGTTCGGGGAGACCCATTCCGCCACGTCCCAGACGGCAGGGTCGACGTCACCGGCGAGCTTCCCGTCCACGCGGGAGACGCCGACGTCGAGGACGGCCGCGCCGGGCTTGACCATGTCCGCGGTGATGATGCCGGGTACGCCGGCGGCGGCCACCAAGATGTCGGCCTTGCGAACGTGCGCTGTCAGGTCCCGGGTGCCGGTGTGACACAGGGTCACGGTCGCGTTCTCCGACCGACGGGTCAGCAGCAGGCCGAGCGGTCGACCGACCGTGACACCGCGACCGACGACCACCACGTCGGCGCCGTTGATCCTCACGCCGTGACGCCTCAGCAGGGTCACGATGCCGAACGGTGTGCACGGCAGTGGCGCGGGCTTGCCGAGCACCAGCCAGCCGAGGTTGGTCGGGTGCAGTCCGTCCGCGTCCTTGGACGGGTCGATCTCGCCGAGCACCGCGTTCTCGTCGATCCCCTCGGGCAACGGCAGCTGCACGATGTAGCCGGTGCAGGCCGGGTTCTGGTTGAGCCGTCGTACGGCGGCCAGTATCTCCTCCTGCGTGGCGGTCTCGGGCAGGTCCTCACGGATCGACTCGATGCCGACCTCGGCGCAGTCCTTGTGCTTGCCGTTGACGTACCAGGTCGATCCGGGGTCCTCGCCGACCAGGATCGTGCCCAGGCCGGGCGTCACACCGAGCTGGCGGAGCTTGGCGACCCGCTCGGTCAGCTCACCCTTGATCGCCTTGGCGGTGGCGGTCCCATCGAGTCTCTGTGCGGTCACGGTGTCATCCTTTCCTTCATCAGTGAGCGAAGTGCCGGGTGCCGGTGAAGTACATCGTCACACCGGCCTTGTTCGCCGCCTCGATGGTCAGCCCGTCGCGCACCGATCCCCCGGGCTGGACGATCGCGGTGACGCCGGCGTCGATCAGGATCTGCGGGCCGTCCTCGAAGGGGAAGAACGCGTCCGAGGCCGCCACGGACCCCGCCGCCCGGTCTCCGGCGCGCGCGACCGCGAGGCGGCAGGAGTCGACCCGGTTGACCTGCCCCATCCCGATGCCGACCGAGGCACCGCCGGAGGCCAGCAGGATCGCGTTGGACTTCGCGGCGCGACAGGCCTTCCACGCGAACACGAGGTCGGCGAGCACCTCGCCGGAGGCTGCCTCACCGGTGGCCAGCGTCCAGGAAGCCGGGTCGTCGCCGTCGGCGTCGATCCCGTCACGCTGCTGCATCAGCAGCCCCCCGGAGATCGGCCGCGTCTCGACACCCCCGCGCTGCTGCGGCTCGCACACGAGCAGGCGCACGTTCTTCTTCCCCTGCAGGATCTCTACTGCGCCGTCCTCGTACGCCGGCGCGACGACCACCTCGGTGAACACCTCCGCCACCTGCCTGGCCATCTCGACCGAGACCGGGCGGTTCACCGCGATCACCCCACCGAAGGCCGAGACCGGGTCGCACTCATGGGCCGACTTGTGGGCAGCTGCGACGTCCGCGCCGACCGCGATCCCGCACGGGTTGGCGTGCTTGATGATCGCGACCGCAGGCTCGTCGAAGTCGTAGGCCGCCCGCCGGGCGGCGTCCGCGTCGACGTAGTTGTTGTAGGACATCTCCTTGCCGTGCAGCTGGTGTGCCTGAGCGAGCCCCGCGGGGCCGAACCCGTTCAGGTAGAGCGCCGCGGACTGGTGCGGGTTCTCGCCGTAGCGCAGCACCGCCGCGCGGTCCCAGGTCCCCCCGACCCAGGCCGGGTAACCGGCGCCCCCCGAGGTGTCGGTGAGAACGCTCCCCATCCAGCTGGCCACGTGCACGTCGTAGGTCGCGGTGTGCGCGAACGCCTCGGCGGCGAGGCGCTTGCGCTGCTCGAGGCTGAACCCGCCCTCGGTCAGGGCGGTGAGGACGTCGCGGTAGCGCTCGGGCGAGGTGACGATGGCGACCGAGGGGTGGTTCTTGGCCGCCGCCCGCACCATCGAGGGTCCACCGATGTCGATCTGCTCGACGCACTCGTCCGGCGATGCACCCGACATCACGGTC
>JBDSXU010000041.1:0-7107 GCA_039926005.1 Marmoricola sp. | reverse complement strand
TAGGCGAGCAGTGCCTGGTCGGGGCGGGCGACCAGGACGTCGGTGTCGACGAACGTGTCGGCCATTCCGCGTGACTCGGACGTCGCGTTCAGCAGCTGGTCGATGACCGCGTAGCGACCGTCGCCGTCGACGCCTGCGATGACCTGGTCAAGCGCCTCCGAGTCGAGGTAGTAGCCGGCGTTGCTGGTCTGCTTCCAGAAGATCAGGTAGGTCGGCACCTTGCCATGCTCGAGCGCCGCCGAGATCGTACGCCGTTGCGCGTCGGTCAGCCGGTTGCGCATCTCGGGCGCCACATAGAAGTGGTCCTGCTCCAGGCCGGCGATGGCAGCACGGACCCGGTCACCGGGGGGTGGCAGCCGCGGGTCGGCGGCGTGCACCAGGGCTCCCGCGGCGAAGGCAACCACCAACCCGGCAACCAGCGCGAGCAGCCAGGACGCCATGGCGCCGGGCCGCTTCATGCTCGCTCCGCACGGTCGGCGAGGACGACGGAGCCGAAGTGGTCGACGAGCGAGCCGAAGCCGGTGCGCGCCCAGACGTCATCACCTTCGTAGTAGGCCGGGCTCCCGTGCCCGGGGCGAGTGCGCAGCAGGTCAGGCTCCCGGCCCGCTCGCACCGTCGCGGCACAGGACGAGCACACCGGTGCCTCGATGTCGGCATCACCGAACTCCCAGGCGGCCTCCGTGACGGCAGGGCCGTGCAGCGGGTTGAAGAAGCAGCAGCGGTACGCCGCACCCGGCTTCGCCCGGGTCGCCCGGTCCAGGTCGCGCTCGCCGCTGCGCCCCAGCACCAGCGCGCCGACGACGTCGGTGACCCTGGTCGAGTCGACCAGTGACTCGGCGGCCTCGCGCGCGGCGACGGCGTCCTCGACTATCTCGGGATGGCGGGTCTGCACCGGCAGCCGGGCCAGCCCTTCGGCCAGACGAGTCAGGGTGCTGTTTGCCTCCCGTCGGACGGCGGTGATGTCCAGGGGCACCGGCACCGCGGGCAGCAACCTCTCCCTCTTCGCGGTCCGCCTGGCCGGAGGGGCCTGCCTGCGCCCGCGTCGCCGCTTCCACCCGGGCCAGGGGCCGCGGAGCGTCTGCTGCAGGATCAGCGTGACGGCCAGGCCGACCGTCGTACCGACCATGAAGCGCTTGCCGGTCTGAGAATCCTCGACGTCGATGAAGTCCGTGGTCCTGTCTTCACGGGTCCAGGGCTGCTCGGCGATGGCGCTGATGGTGCCGGGTGCCAGCAGTGGCTTGGATCGGCTGTAGTCGTAGTCGTTGATACCGGGCTGCGCGGCGTTGCGCAGCACGATCTCCGCCTCTGTCTCCGGGGAGACACGTGCTTCGGCGTTCTCCCCCGAGCCGCCGATCAGCCTGTTCACGGCGGTCAGGGCCGTTGACGAAGCCAACCCGAGCAGTGCCGCGTCGAGGTCGACAGCGAAAGCCTCCTGGTCCCAGCCGACCCCGGCCACCGACACGATGTAGAGGCCAGGCTTGCCGATCCGACGGTGCAGGGTGGCCGCGAGCACCTCGGAGACCTCGTAGCCGGCCTGCAGGTCGGTGGGCGGCTCGACCAGGGCGACGTACGTCGCGAACGGCAGCCTCCGCGCCCGGGCGCTGAGCCGGTCATGGGCTCCTGCTGTGTCGCCCCCGCCCAGCGTCTCCTGGACGAGGACCGGGTCCTGCCGCAGCGCCGCGACGATCTGGTCAACGGAGTGCGCGTAGTCATCAGCGACCGCCCCGGCCGGCGCAACGCCGACCAGGCCGGAGGACAGCAGACACACGAGAATGCCGACCCACGCACCGACCCGTGCCGCCACGCCCATAGCGTCTCCCTGATAGTTCACCGGGGGCGAGTCTAGACAAAAGTGACGGACCTGCCTGCATCAGCATGAAAGGGTCCTCGAGGTCGGTGAAGGGCACACCCGGACGTTACCAGCGAGCTAGAACTCGTTCTAGAATCAGGCACGCCGCAGGATCTGCAGCTGGACACCGTTCTTGTAGGTCCGGCTCTCGGCCAGCGCCAGCTTCTGCTTGTCGACAGCGTCAGTCGCGAAGAGCCGCTTGCCGCTGCCGAGGATGACCGGGAAGACCATCAGGTTCCACTGGTCGACGAGTCCTTCCCGGTGCAGGCCCTGGACGAGCTGGGCGCTGCCGGCGACCTGGATCGGACCACCCTCACCGGCGCGGAGGGCCGCGACGTCCTCGAAGCCCAGGACCGCGGTGTTGGCCCACGCCGGGTCCTGCAGCGTCGAGGACACGACGTACTTGGGCATCGTGTTCATCTTGTCGGCGAACTCGCCGTCGCGCTCGGGCCAGGCGCCGGCGAAGCCCTCGTAGGTGCGGCGGCCCAACAGGAGCGCGTCGACCTCGCGGACCTCCTCGAGCTTGAAGTCGTACATGTCCGGGTCCGACTCGATGTCGAACGTCCAGCCGGCGTGCTTGTAACCCTCTTCCCCTCCGGGAGCCTCCACGACTCCGTCCAGGGAGATGAACTCGGTGACGATCACGGTGCGCATGGCGCGTGTCCCTTCGTTGGTCCGCTGCGTTGACATCTTCACCACGAACGAGTTCCGGCAATACGACAGTGGGAGCGCGAATGGTTCGGGGAAGGTTCTATCGCGTGCTGCGGACGGTGAGCAGCTCCCCAGCATGCACCTTGGTGTGCACCTCGGGCCTCCCCGGGACGTCGATGCCCATGACGCGGTCCTTGCCGGTGCCGTTGAAGGCCATCACCCCGACCGTTCCGTCCGGGTCGAGGAAGGCGGCCGCCGAGGTCCCGGGGGTGGTGCTGGAGCCGATCACCCGCGCGCCGGGATCCGCGGCCCGCGCGAGGTGGGCGAGCAGGTAGAACTCCGGACCCGCCGTCACCTCCGAGCCGTCGACGGTCAGCAGTCCCCGACAGCTGGCACAGCCAGCGGTCGAAGCGAGGTCGCGCGGCCCACCCTGCGGGTCCACGGCGAGGTTCCACATCATCAGGCCGGTCGAGCCCGCCGAGATGCTTTCGGAGAGCAGGCGCCGCGCGTCCCACGCGAACGACTTCCGCCACGAGTCCCTTGTCCCGGTGCACTCGCTGACCATGGGCGGTACGCCGACCCCGGCCATCTGGCCGGGCTTGCCTGCGTAGCAGTGGAACGCGGCGGAGTCGAACGCGCCGGGGGCGCCGGCCAACACCGCGTCGTAGCCGGCCCGGTCGGCCCAGTTGTGGTCGACGGCCCAGAGCTCGAGGCCTCGGTCGTGCAGCTTCGGGCCCACGAGATTGCCCAGCTTCACCTGCTGGGTGGTGGTCATCCTCATCGACGAATAGTCCGCGCTGTAGCCGGGTTCGTTGCCCAGCGTCAGGGCGGTCAGCGGAACCCCCCGGGACCTGAGCTCGTCGGCCTGGGCAACCAACAGTGCGGCGTACTGGTCGATCGCGTCGTCCCGCAGCGTGCCACCCCGGACGCCAGCCGGTTGCTTCATCCATCTCGGGGCGGTCCACGGGGTCGCCACCACGTGCAGACGCGGTTGCATCTTCTTCACCTTGGCAACCGTGCTCATCGCGTTCTGCGCCCACGGGCTCGGGGATGCCGTCGTACCGTCCCACCCCCAGGTCCAGAGCTGCGGGGACATGTCGGTGGAGCTGAGTGGGAGCCGCACCCAGTTCAGGTGGGCGCCGCCCATGGCCACGGGGTCGAACAGCCGGCGCAGACTGTCCGGGGCCCGGGCCAGGAGCTCGACCGAGGCGTCGGTCATCGCGGCGCCGGTGCCCCGCCACACCTGCCTGCGGTCCGTCGGGTGGACCCGCACCCACGCCGTCACCTGGCCGCCCCGGCTCCCGCCGAGCCGGAGCAGCCGTCGGCTCGGGTCACTGGGAGAGGTCACCCAGATGCCTGTGCGGTCCTCAGCCGGGTGCTGAGGGGTTGCGTCGTACGTCACCAGGACGCCCGCCACCGCTGAGGTGATGGCGAGGATGCCGAGGAGCAGCAGGAGACGTGGAGGGCGAGGGACCAGGTGCACGAGGTTCCTCCTCGCCGTGACATCAGGCCGCAGACGTTAGCAAACGTTCTCCCGCCCGGATCTGCCTCGGGTCAGCCTGCACACCGAGACGGGCGAAGTACGCCGCGACCTCGGTCGCCTCCCACATCCGCGGCTCCGCGGCTCCGCCAGCATCGCGAGGTGGGCCACCGACGGGCCGGTCCTAGAAGGCTAGGTCCGGCTTCGCCGGACCTAGCCTTCTAGCTGTGGGCGCCCCGCACCACACGGTCGTGGCGCAGCGAGCTGGCCCTGGTCTCCTTGGAGAACGCAACCGCCACGATGGTGATCACAGCAGCGACTGCGACGTAGACGCCCACGGCGAAGGTGTTCTTCTCCGACGCGGATCCGAGCAGCTGCACAGCGATGATCGGCGCGAGGGCACCGGCGAAGATCGACGCCAGCTGGTAGCCCACCGAGGCGCCGGTGTAGCGAACCGACGTACCGAAGAGCTCGGAGAAGAAGGCCGCCTGCGGGGCGTACATCAGGGTGTGGAAGAACAGGCCGACCACGACGGCGAGCAGGATCTTGCCCGGGCTGCTGGTGTCGAGCAGGCCGAAGAAGACGAAGCCCCAGATGCCAACCCCCACTGCACCGGTGAAGTAGAGCGGCCGGCGGCCGACCTTGTCCGAGAGCGCGCCGATCGCGGGGACCAGGAAGAACTGGAGGGCTGCCCCGATGAGCAGCATCTTCAAGATGAGGTCCTTGTCCTGGTCGAGGTAGGTCGTGACGTAGGTGATCGAGACGATCGTGAAGATGTAGTAGCTGATGTTCTCCGCCATCCGCATGCCCATCGCGATGAGGACCTCCTTGGGGTAGGTCTTGATCACCTCGAGGATCGGCAGGTGCGAGGACTCGTCCTTCTTGGCGGCGATCTCGGCCTTGGCCTCCTTGAAGACCGGCGACTCCTCGAGCTGCAGGCGGATGTAGAGGCCGATCAGCACCAGCACCGCGGAGAGCAGGAACGGGATCCGCCAGCCCCAGGCCTCGAAGGCCGCATCGCTCTGGAACGCGGCAAGCACGAACAGCACCCCGGTCGCGAGCAGGTTGCCCAGGGGGACGCCCGCCTGGGGCCACGAGGACCAGTAGCCCCGGCGTTCCTCGGAGCCGTGCTCGGCGGCCATCAGTACCGCACCGCCCCACTCGCCGCCGACGGCGAAGCCCTGCAGCAGTCGGCAGACCAGCAGCAGGATCGGAGCCGCGTCGCCGATGGAGGCGTACGTCGGCAGCGGGCCGATCGCGAACGTCGCGGCGCCCATCATCATCAGCGCGACGACCAGCATCCACTTGCGGCCGACGCGGTCACCGAAGTGGCCGAAGACGACGCCACCGAGGGGGCGGGCGACGAAGCCGACGGCGTAGGTGCCGAACGCCAGCAGGGTGGCGTTGACGGGATCGGCGTCAGGGAAGAACAGCTTGCCGAAGATCAGCGCGGCGGCAGAGCCGTAGAGGAAGAAGTCGTACCACTCGACGGCGGTGCCGATGAGGCTGGCGAAGACGACCTTGACGATGCCGTTCTCGCCGGTCTGTGACGGTTCACCCGTGGTCACGGGCGTGCTTGTTACGGACATGTGTTTCTCCCTTGTGGTTTGGAGCAGCGTGGTGGGTGGTGAGGCAGTCAGGTGGCGGTCCAGCCGCCGTCCATCAGGTAGGAGCTGCCGTTGATCGAGTCGGTGCCGGGCCCGCAGAGAAAGGCGACCAGACGGGCCACCTCGTCGGGCTCGACCAGCCGCTTGACCGGCGTACGCGCCAGCAGGACGTTCTCGAGGACCTCGTCCTGCGCGATGTCGTGGCGCTGCGCCTGGTCGGCGATCTGCCCCTCGACGAGCGGCGTCCGGACGTAGCCCGGGCAGACGGTGTTGCTGGTGACGCCCTTGTCCGCGGCCTCGAGCGCGATCACCTTCGAAAGACCCTCCAGGCCGTGCTTGGCGCTCACGTAGGCGGCCTTGTACGGCGAGGCCCGGCGGCCGTGCACCGAGGAGACGTGCACGATCCGGCCCCAGCCGGCGGCGTACATGCCGGGGAGCAGCGTGCGTGCGAGCAGGAACGGCGCGTACAGCATCACCCGGTGGATCAGCTCGAAGCGCTCGGGGTCGAACTCCTCGACGGGCGCGACGTGCTGGATCCCGGCGTTGTTGACCAGGATGTCGATGCCGCGCGGGCCGAGCTCGAGGTCCTCGATCGCCGTGGCGTCCGAGAGGTCGGCCACCAGGTGCTCGCCACCCACCTCGGATGCCGCTTCCTTTGCGCCGACCTCGTCGCGGTCGAGCAACAGGACACGGGCTCCGTCGGCGGCGAGACGGGCAGCGACAGCCCGGCCGATGCCGCTTGCGGCGCCGGTGACGAGGGCTGTGTGCTGGGACAAGGGGGTGGTCATGGCCGCGACGCTACGTGTCCCGGTTCACGTCCCACCATGTTTGTCAGGCCATGCTTGGTCGCAATATGTGTGTGTCCGTCACATGCCCTCGCGGAGGCGCACCATCTGCAGCGCCAGCTGTACGTCGAGCTTGCGTGTCGGTTCGCGCCAACCGGCGCCGAGCAGCTGACCGACGCGGTCCAGCCTCTGGGCCACCGTGTTGGGGTGGATGTGAAGCTGCTCGGAGGTGTCCCGAAGCGCTCCTCCGCAGGCCAGCCAGGCCTCGACCGTCGCGGCCAGCTCGGTGTTGCGCTCGGTGTCGTAGGTCAGGACCGGGCCGAGCGTGCGCGTGATGAACTCCTCGAGCTCCTGCGGGCCGTTGCCGCCGAGCAGCAACCGCGCCAGCCCCAGCCCTCCCGGGTCACTGACCTCGCCGTGCCGATCCAGCCGTAGCAGGGCAGAAAGGGTCTGCCGCGCCTCGCGCCAGGCTGCGGCGACGTGCTCGGCGCCGCCGGTGCATGGAGCGACACCGACGGTCGCTCCGCCCAGCCGGTGGCGCGGGTTCTCGCCGAGGCCGACGGGGTCACCCGGAGCCAGCAGCACCACCAGCCCCTCGTGGACCCCACCCAGACCCTGCAGCTCCCGGGCCAGTGCAGAGGCGGCCCTGACTGCCTGCTGGTCCGACACCGACCCGGTGGTGGGCTGCGCGACCGCGATGGTCAGCTCGATGTCGAGGTCGGCGCCCTGCTGCCG
>JBDSXU010000040.1:0-2921 GCA_039926005.1 Marmoricola sp. | reverse complement strand
CCGCCGGAGCGGCTGGTGTTGCTCAGCACCACGACAACGGCCCGCAGCACCGTGCGGTCGAAGTGCACGAGCATGTGCCCGTCGCCGTCGGCACCTAGGTTGATCATCGTGTGGGTCACGTGCCCTCGCGGTAGCGACGCTGCAGCAGTGTTGCCGTCCCGGCGGCGAGGCTGGCTCCGTTCACCGCGACCGTCAACTGCTTGCGCGTGCTGAGCTTCGGGCCGGGCCTGAGCAGGACCGTGGAATCGGCGAGCCCCGTGATGCCCACGGTCCGCCACCCCGTGGAGGGGGACGTCAGCGTCTTCGTCGCCCTCCACACCGGGCTGGGGTAGCCGCTGAGTTCGCTGTAGCTGCCCGCAGGCAGCGTGTTCCAGCTCCCGAAGGTGGCGAAGAACGTCGGCCACTGTGAATCTCCCACGACTTCGTAGATCGCGTGAAGCGCGGAGGGGCTGCCCACAGCGGCGTCCCAGAACTGCTGACGATCGAGGTGTCCTGACGAGTCCAGGGAGGTGCGCGGGTGGCGGATCGGACTGGTCGCCAGGCATTGGTAGCTGTCGTTGATGGAGTCGTAGACCTGGTCCTCCATCCAGACCGCGGTGCCCTCCATGAACCAGAAGCCGTAGATGCCTTGCGGTCCCACGTTCTGCAGGAACACGTCGAGCCGGGAGTCCGGGTTGTCCGGGTCGTTCGAGGTGCCACCATCCGGCAGCGGCGCCTGACCCATGTAGGACACCTCGACGCTCCAGACCTGCTCGAGCGTGTCCAGGGTGGTCTGGGCCCAGGACGAGGTCGTGGTGGCTGCGCCAGGAACAGGTCGCGCAGCTTCATCGTCAGGTCGCCGGAGGGCGAGGAGAGCCACGGAGGAGCCGCGAAAGCTGGATGCACCGGCGAAGTCCATGGCTCGACCTGCGGATGTCAGGCCTGTGGATAGGTTTCGAAGGCCATGACCACATCGTTGATGACCCCCGAAACCGACGCGGATGCGTACCGGCGTACCAGGCTGCGCAGGATGCAGGCCGTCGCCGGCGGTCTGCTCCTCGTTGCCGCACTCGTCTACCTCCTCACCCTGAACCAGGACGGCTTCCTGGGCTTCGTCAACGCCGGGGCCGAGGCGAGCATGGTGGGTGCCATTGCCGACTGGTTCGCCGTGACCGCCCTGTTCCGTCATCCACTCGGTCTACCGATCCCGCACACTGCGCTGGTGCCGCGCAAGAAGGACGAGTTCGGCAAGAGCCTCGAGGAGTTCTTCACCGAGAACTTCCTCAACGAGGACGTGATCCGTGAGCGCCTGGCGGCGGCCGACATCTCACGACGCGTGGGCGCCTGGCTGACTCGGCCCGCGAATGCGGCGAGGGTGGTCGCCGAGGCGACGACGGTCGCGGCCCTCGGGCTGCGCAGGATGCGCGACGAGGACGTCGCCTCGGTCGTGCAGGACGTGCTGATCCCGCGACTCATGGAGGAGCCGATCTCGCCGGTGGCGGGCAGCCTGCTGCAGGAGATCGTGCGAGACAACGCCCACCACGGCCTGGTCGACCTGGCCCTGGAGGAGGGGCACCGCTGGCTGGTGCACAACCAGGAGACCTTCTCCGACGTGATCGGCGAACGGGCTCCGCGGTGGGCTCCTGACCGCCTCAACCGGGTCGTCACGACCCGGGTCCACCTCGAGGCTGTCCGTTGGCTGGCCGACATCCGCCGCGATCCCCAGCACCACGCGCGGCTCGCCCTGGACAGCCTGCTGCGACAGTTGGCCGACGACCTGCTCGACGACCCGGCCACCCAGGAGCGGGCCGAGAAGCTCAAGCTGCGGGTGCTCGAGCAGCCGCAGATGATCGTCACCGGGATGTCGCTGTGGAGTGCCTTCCGCAAGGCGTTGCTGGAGGCGCTGGAGGACCAGGACGGCCTCCTGCGTGAGTGCGCAGCCAGTGAGCTGTCCTCCTTCGGTGAACGTGCCGGTCGTGACGACGTGCTGCGCGAGAAGCTGGACACGTGGGCGGCGGACCTCGTGGTCTGGGCGATCGGCCGCTACGGCAACGAGCTGACCGCCGTCATCACGCAGACCATCGAACGGTGGGACGGCAAGGAGGCAGCTCGGAAGATCGAGCTGCACGTGGGCCGTGACCTGCAGTTCATCCGGATCAACGGCACCGTGGTCGGGGGACTGGTCGGGGTGGTCATCCACGCGGTCTCGCTGGCGCTGTGACCACCACCCTGTGACGGTGAGGGCGTGATGGAAGACTGTGCCTGGTGGCGGACAACGTGGACGACGTACCGATCCGGGACGGGTCGATCCGACTCGGTCAGTTCCTGAAGCTGGCCAACCTGATCGACTCCGGGGCCGACGCCAAGGAGCTGATGATCCAGGGCGCGGTCACGGTCAACGGCGAGGTCGAGACCCGCCGCGGCCGCCAGCTCAGGCCCGGCGACGTCGTCGTCCTCGGTGGTGTCGCCTCCCGGGTGTCATCTGCCTGAGACCGCCGCGCCTGCTGTGCGGCTGAGCTCGGCCCTCCTGCGCCATCGAAGCTGTGGACCCGCCCGGGGAGACCGCGCCGTCTAGCTCTAGCGGACGTCGACCAGGTCCACCACGAAGATCAGCGTCTCGCCCGGCTTGATGACCGCGCCGGCTCCGCGGTCGCCGTACCCGAGGTGGGGCGGGATGACGAGCCGGCGGCGTCCGCCGACCTTCATGCCCTGCACGCCCTGGTCCCAGCCCGAGATGACCTGGCCGACACCTAGGCGGAAGTCGAGGGGGGCACCGCGGTTGTAGGAGGCGTCGAACTCCTCGCCGGTGGAGTGGGCCACGCCCACGTAGTGCACCGACACGGTGCTGCCGGCCGTGGCCTCGGCGCCCTCGCCCTCGGAGAGCTCGGTGACCTCCAGATCGGCGGGGGGCGGGCCGTCGGGTGGGTCGATCTCAGGCTTGT
>JBDSXU010000039.1:0-3430 GCA_039926005.1 Marmoricola sp. | reverse complement strand
AGGGTGATGACACTTCGGCGAGCAGTGGTTGATCGCATGCTTGGGGCTCCTTCTCGGCTGTACGTCGGTCCGGTCTCCGCACCGTCTTCGGCTGCATCGCGGACTCCGTGGGGATGATGTAAGCGTTTACACACGGCTCCGGTCAACGGAAAATGGTCACGATTTGATAACGGAAGCGATCAGGACTTGCCTTTGGGCAAATGTGATTCGAGGCACGTGGCCGCGCTCGCGCTGCTGGACAGTGGCATCTTCGACCCCACGGACTGGGTAGGTTCGTCCTCGACCACACGAGCCGGAGCCGACTGCCGCGGAGGCCTGAATGGATGACGACTTCGACGAGGGCGAACAGCCCGAGGAGGAGCGTTCGGCCCAGGTGCGGGGCGCCCTGCTGAAGGCGCTGGCCGTCGTGGTCGTGATCGGCGTCGTGATCGCTCTCGGCACGATGATCGTCGTGCGCACCCTGGGGCTAGACGAGAACGACTCACCCGGACCGGTCGGGGCGGCGCCCGGCGGCCCGGTCAAGCCGCTTCCCACCAAGGCGCTAAAGGGGCCGGGTAAGGACAAGGACTCCAAGTCCGCTGAGCCCAGTGAGTCGGCCAGCCCGGACTCCGGCAAGAAGGGGAAGATCGACCTGAAGATCTCCCCGGTCAAGGTGCGGGCGATGGAGCGGGTGAACCTGACCGGGACCTACAAGGGCGCCGACAACGTCGGGCTGCAGGTGCAGCGTTTCGAGGACGGCAAGTGGAGCGACTTCGGCGTCGACGCGACCGTCCGGGTGGGGACGTACGCCACCTACGTGCAGACCGGTCGGTCCGGTGAGCAGCGGTTCCGGATGTACGACCCCCAGGCGCGCGAGGGCAGCAACGTCGTACTCGTCACGATCGGCTGACCTGACGACCGCGCGCGCTGCTTGTAACGCGGGGTCCAGGTTGCTGAGGCCCTCCGCGAGAGGGCACTCAGTAGGGCGAACCCCGCGTTACAAGCGGTCGGCCGACCAACCAACTCTGCTCAGTCGGGGATGTAGTCGAACTTGTCGGGGTTCGGGCCGGTGCGGCCCTCCTCGCCCTTGTCGAGGGCGGTGACAGCCTTCATTGCCTCGTCATCGAGCTCGAAGTCGAAGAGCGCGAAGTTCTCGGCCATCCGCTCGGGCGTCGAGGACTTCGGGAAGACGATGTCGCCGCGCTGTAGGTGCCAGCGCAGGGTCACCTGGGCCGGCGTACGCCCCACCTGGGCGGCGATCCCGGTGATCACGTCGTCTCCGAGGACTGCGCCCTGGGCGATGGGCGACCACGACTCGGTGAGGATGCCGGCGGACGCGTTGGCGATGCGAGCGGTCTCGTTCGTGAAGTAGGGATGCACCTCGATCTGGTTCACCGCGGGGACGACGTCGGTCTCCTTGGCGAGCCGGGCCAGGTGGTCGGGCTGGAAGTTCGAGACGCCGATGGAGCGTGCGCGCCCGTCGGTCTGGAACTCGATGAGGGTCTTCCAGGTGGAGACGAAGTCGCCGTCGTACTTGGTCGGCAGCGGCCAGTGGATGAGGAACAGGTCGACCTGGTCGAGACCGAGGTCGGCCAGGGTCCTGTCGAACGCCGCCCGGGCCTTCTCCGGCTCGTGGAAGCCATTGTTCAGCTTGCTCGTGATGAACAGCTCGTCACGGGGGATCCCGGAGTCGCGGACCGCCTGGCCGACACCCTTCTCGTTGCCGTACATCTCGGCGGTGTCGATGTGGCGAAAACCGGCCTCGAAGGCCTGCCCGGTGATCCGGGCGGTGTCGTCGGGCGGCACCTGGAAGACGCCGAAGCCGAGCTGGGGGATGGAGTTGCCGTCGTTCAGGGTCAGGTTGGGAACAGTAGCCATACCGGTAACTACCCCGATCGACCGCCAGCTATTCCTCAGGCGGTGCAGAGCTTGCGGTCAGTGGAATCGGTGCCCGGACTCAGGCGTACGCCGGAACCGCGCGCCGACCGCTGGCCGGCGATCACCCCGCCCAGCACGAGGGCCATCCCGACGACCTGCGTGAGCCCGAAGGCCTCGTGCGCCACGGCCACCCCGAGCAGGGTCCCGACGACGGGGTTGACCAGGCCGATCAGGGACGTTGCTCCCGCCGACATCAACCGCAGTCCCCGGAACCAGCAGACGTAGGCGAGGCCGGTGCCGGCCCCGCCGATCCAGAGGAAGCCCAGGACCGCGTGCGGGTCCAGCGCAGGTGGTGGTCCTTCCACGACCAGCCCGACGGGCAACATCACCAGCCGCCGACGACCAGCTGCCAGGACACCAGCGTGAGCATGTCGACCGGTGCCCGCCACCGCTTGATCAGCACGAATCCCAGCGCGCTGACCAAGACCGAGCCGAAGGCACCGACCAGTCCGAGGGCGTCGACACCGCCGGGGCTGCGCAGCACGAGGAGGGCCACGCCGACCAGTCCCACCAGAGCGGCAGCCACCCGCACCACACCGGCGCGCTCGCCGATCGCCGCCCAGGCGATGCCCATGACGGCGAGCGGGGAGGTTGCCTGCAGTGTCGCGGCGAGGCCTCCGGGAAGGTGGTAGGCGGCCAAGAAGATGAGCGGGAAGAATAGCGCGATGTTGCAGATGCCGAGTGCGACGGCCTTCCACCACCACTCACCGCGAGGCAGTCGGTGCCGGAACGCGAGCAGCAGCAGGCCGACGGGCAGGGCGCGCACGGTGGCGGCGAACAGCGGCCGGTCAGGAGGCAACAGGCTCTCGGTCACGACGTACGTCGAACCCCACGCGACCGGATCGTCGCCCAGTGGGCCGTGGAACGTCCGGACCTGGACACCCGGCCGATGTCGGTGATCGGCCGGTTGCACCGGCTGGCCGATCTCCTGGACGGCGAGCTGCGCACGGTCTTCGCCGACGCCGATCTGGGCAACGGTGACTTCGACGTGCTCGCGTCGCTGCGGCGATCAGGAGCGCCCTTCCAGCTGACGCCGGGCGAGCTCTCCGCAACCACGATGGTGACCTCGGGGGCGGTGACCAAGCGGGTGGACAGGCTGGAGCGCAAGGGGCTGGTCGAGCGGACGGTCAGTGCCAGGGACCGGCGGGGCGAGAGATCCGGCTGACCGATACCGGTCGCAGACTGGTCGACGAGGTGGTCGGCGACCACTGGGCCAACGAGGACCGTCTGCTCGCCGCGCTCGACCCGGACGAGCGAGGTCAGCTGACCGGCCTGCTGCGCAAGCTGCTCCTGGACGTCGAGGGCCAGGTCGAGGGCCCGGTCGCGGACTCGCGCCGGCTCAGACGCCCTGGACGTTGGGGTCGCGCCAGCCGCGCTCGAAGGGGAGCCGCCAGGCCCGCGGGGCGATCAGCTGGTGGACGCGGTTGGGACCCCACGTCCCCGCGCCGTAGGGGCGTACGACGGGCGGGTTGTCCAGCAACGGGACGGAGAGCTCCCAGAGCCGCTCGATGCC
>JBDSXU010000038.1:0-4520 GCA_039926005.1 Marmoricola sp. | reverse complement strand
GAGGGCAGCTGGCAGCTCGTCCGGGCGATGGACTGACGGGACCGAGAGGACAACGAGATGACCCAGCAGATGAGCACACCAGCCCCCCATTTCCTGACTGCCTCGACGCACTCCTACCTCGAGCGGGCGGCCGAGTCGCTGCGTGAGGCGATCACCAGCACGAGCGTGCCGGAGCGCTACACCCATGCCCACATCTCCGCTTTGCGGGCGACCGCCGCCCTGCTGGCGGCCCGGGCCCAACCGGCACTGCCGAGCCGGCGCCGACCCCAGAAGAACGCCTGGGTGCTGCTCGCCGAGGTGGCCCCCGAGTTCAGCGAGTGGGCGAGCTTCTTCGCCGCGGGAGCCGGCAAGCGGGCGGCTGCCGAGGCGGGGTCGCGTCGCGCGGTCACCGAGCGGGAGACCGACGACCTGGTGCGAGACGCCGACCGTTTCCTGGCGTTGGTGGAGACCTCCCTGGGGCTGACCGAGCACGTCCCGATCCGCGTTGCCTGAGGCCGGTCGTGGCTGATCCCTTCGTGCACCTGCATGTGGCGTCGGGCTACTCGCTGCAGTACGGCGCCTCCCACCCCCACGTCCTGGTCGAGCGGGCCGCGGAGCAGGAGATGGACACCCTCGCGCTGACCGACCGGGACGGCGTCTACGGCGCGGTGCGGTTCGTCAAGGCAGCCATGGCTGCGGGGATCCGACCGCTGCTCGGGGTCGACCTGGCCTGGTCGATGGGCGAGGAGCGATCGTCGGGCTCCAAACCCCGCACCCCCACCCGCGGCGGCGCCTCCCGGGACGCCCGGCTGCCCCGGCTCACATTCCTGGCCAGCGGGAAGACCGGGTGGGCGGCGGTGTGCCGGCTGATCTCGGCCACCCACGCGGCAGGTGAGCGTGGCACCCCGGTGTGCACCCCCGAGCTGGTCGCCGAGCACGTCGCCGGACGTGAGGTCCGGGTGCTGCTCGGGCCCGTCTCCGAGCTGGGTCGTGCCGCGACCCTGCGGCGCAACGACCTCGGGAGCGCGGTGCTTCGGAGCTGGCTCGACCTGGTCGGACCCGAGCAGCTCGTGGTCGAGGTCGTCTCCCACCGGCTGTCGGGCTCGGGACCCGGGTCCTCCCCACACGCCGCTCGGATGGCCGGGCTGGCCCGATCGGCCCGGGTGAGGACCGTGCTCTCCAACGCGGTCCGCTACGCCGACCGGCTGGACGCCCCGACGATCGACGTACTCGACGCCGCCCGCCGGCTGGTGCCGATGGACCTACGCCACCTCGACCGCAGCAACGCGGAGGGGTTCTTGAAGTCCGGCAAGCAGATGCACGAGGTCGCCGAGGAGATCTGCCGCTACGGCGGGCTCGGGGAGCACGGCTCCCGCGGCGCCACCGAGCTGCTCGCCACGACCCGGTCGGTCGCCGACCAGTGCGTCCTGGATCCGCGGGAGGACCTCGGGATCGGCGAGGTGCACTTTCCGGAGTTCTCTGTGCAGGCCAACTACCTACCTTCTGTGAGCCAAGAGGCAGACTCGGATCAGCGGTTTGCAGATGCAGAGCTCCGCGCCCGCTGCGAGGGCGCGATCTCGTGGCGTTACGGCTCCTCCCCACGGCAGCGGATCTGGAAGCGACTCGACGACGAGCTCGAGACGATCGGCCAGCTGGGCTTCGCGTCGTACTTCCTCACCGTCGGCGACGTCACCACGATGATCCGCGAGCTCGGCATCCGCAGTGCTGCGCGAGGCTCGGGTGCGGGGAGCCTCGTCAACTACCTGCTCGGCATCTCCGGTGTCGACCCGATCCGGCACAACCTGTTGATGGAGCGCTTCCTCTCACCGCTGCGGCAGTCGCTGCCCGACATCGACATCGACGTGGAGTCCGCCCGGCGGCTGGAGGTCTACGACGCGATCCTCGACCGCTTCGGCAAGGACCGGTGCGCGACCGTCTCGATGATGGACACCTACAAGGTGCGGCACGCCATCCGGGACGTCGGTGCGGCGCTGGGCATGCCGATGGGTGAGATCGACGCCATCGCCAAGGCGTTCCCACACATCCGCGCCCGCGATGCGCGGATGGCGCTGCGTGACCTGCCCGAGCTGCGCTCCACCGGCCTGGCCCGGGAGGCGGCTGCCGGGGAGTCGGCTCGAGATGGGCACAGCTTCGACCTGTTCTTCCGGCTGGTGGAGAGTCTCGACGGCCTGCCGCGCCACATCGCGATGCACCCGTGCGGGGTGCTTCTCTCCGACCGCACCCTGCTCGATCGCACGCCGGTGGAGCAGAGCTTCCTGGGTTACCCGATGAGCCAGTTCGACAAGGAGGACGTCGAGGACCTCGGCCTGCTCAAGCTCGACGTGCTCGGCATCCGGATGCAATCGGCAATGGCCCACGCCGTCGGGGAGATCGAGCGTCTGTCGGGCCGGGTCATCGATCTCGACGACGAGGTGCAGGTGCCCTTCGACGACCCCACCACCTACCGGATGATCTCGAGCGCCAAGACCCTGGGCGTCTTCCAGATCGAGTCACCCGGACAGCGCGAGCTGGTCGGCAAGTCCGGGATCGAGGACTTCTCCGACATCATCACCGACATCTCGCTGTTCCGGCCGGGGCCGGTCAAGAGCGACATGATCACGCCCTACCTCGAGGTCAAGAACGGCTGGAAGATCGCCAGCTACCTGCACGACGACCTGCGACCGATCCTCGGCTGCACCCGGGGTGTGGTGGTCTTCCACGAGCAGGTGATCGAGATGATCGCCCAGTTCGCCGGGTGCACCTACGCCGAGGGTGACGAGTGGCGCCGCGCTCTGGGTGACAGGGACGGCATGGCCGAGACGAGGACCTGGTTCTTCCCGCGGGCGCTCGGTCGCGGCTACCCGCTGCCGGTGGTCGAGCAGATCTGGAAGGTGATCGAGGCCTTCGCCTCGTTCGGCTTCTGCAAGGCCCATGCGGCCGCGTTCGCGCTGCCGACCTACCAGTCGGCCTGGCTCAAGGCGCACTACCCGGCGCACTTCCTCTCCGGTGTCCTGACCCACGACCCGGGCATGTACCCCAAGCGGCTCATCCTCGACGACGCCCGTCAGCTCGGCATCACCGTGCTCGGGCTCGACGTCAACGCCAGCGAGGCGACGTACGCCGTGGAGCCGGTCGGGACCGGCTACGGCATCCGGATCTCCCTGGCGGAGGTGCGCGGAATCAACGACGGCGAGGTGAACCGGATCGTGGGGACCCGCGAGGGTGCACCCTACGCATCGCTGACCGATTTCTGGCAGCGCACCCAGGTCGCCCGCCCGGTGGTCGAGCGGCTGGTGCAGGCCGGCGCCTTCGACACCGTCCATGGCATCGGCGTGAGCGGCTCCGGCCGCCGCAACCGAGTGACCCGGCGTGACCTGCTGCTCGAGATCGGCGATCTCGACCGGTTGCGGCGCGCCTCTGACCGGGCGAGCACGAAGAGGGCGCGCGGACTGCCCCGGTCACGGCCGGGGTCTGGCGACTCGGGCGACTCCTCGTTCCAGCTCAGCCTCGACCTGGGGGACGGAGGGGCCAACGGTGCCCCGAGCGGGCTGCCTGAGATGACCGGCGCCGACCGGGTACGCGCCGAGCTGGACATCCTCGGTCTGGACGTCAGCTTGCACGTGATCGACTTCCACGCCGAGTTCCTCGACCGTCTCGGCATCACCCGGTCGGCCGGTCTGCTCTCCGCCCGCAGTCGCAGCGAGCTGCTGGTTGCCGGGGTGAAGGTGGCCACCCAGACCCCGCCGATCAGGTCCGGCCGCCGGGTCATCTTCCTGACCCTGGACGACGCCACCGGCCCGGTCGACGCGACCTTCTTCGAGGACGCGCAGGGGCCCTACGCCGCCACGGTCTTCGGTTCGTGGTTGCTCGTCGTCCGCGGGGAGCTGCGCCGCACCGGCCGCCGTGGGGTCTCGCTGCGGGCGACCGGCGCCTGGGACCTCGGGACACTGAGCGACCTGTGGCGCACCGACGGGATGGACGCCGTCCATGCCGAGATCGACCGGGTGCCGGTGGGCTTCGCCGAGCCGGCCAACGGTCCCAGTCGGGTGATGGTGCATACCAGCGGGTTCCGGATGTCCCCCTACGCCGACATCAAACCGGCTGGGGGGTCGCCGGGCACCGTGACCGGAGACGTGGCCCGCAAGCTGTGGCACCGCAGCCCGGGGAGCGCCGGATGACCCGACCACGTGAAGGTTCACTAGGGTTGCGCCCATGGAGCGCCCCTACGAACGACGTACCGCAGCCCGCACCGCGGTGGTCTGGGACGCCGTCCGCGGCCTGCTCAAGGGCACGGGGGAGCAGCAGGTCCTCGACATCGGTGGGGGCACCGGCGGCTTCGCGGTCCGGGTGGCGGCCCTGGGCAACCGGATCACCGTCATCGACCCCAGCCCCGATGCCCTCGCCGCCCTGGCTCGCCGCGCCGACGAGGAGGGCGTGGCCGACCGGGTCACCGGTTTCCAGGGTGACCTGGACACCCTGCGCGAGCTGGCGCCCGAGGGCAGTGCCGACCTGGTCCTGTGCCACGGCGTGCTCGGTCTGGT
>JBDSXU010000037.1:0-12431 GCA_039926005.1 Marmoricola sp. | reverse complement strand
GCTCCCGCCGTCCGGCTGGGAGGTCTTCTGGTGTGCGGGCGCGGGGGTCGTCGGCAGCACCGCCGCGGAGCTCGAGGCCGAGATCGCCGTGCTGGACGGGTTCCTGGGCCGGTGGACGCCGGAGTCCGCGGTCGGCTGCGGGTTCTTCCTGGCCTCCTCCGCGGGCGGGGTGTACGCCGGCGCGACCGGCGCCCCCTTCACCGAGCACACGCCGCCGGTGCCGATCTCGCCGTACGGCCGGGCCAAGCTGCGTTCGGAGGAGATCGCCACCGACTTCGCCGTACGCACCGGGACCGCGCTGCTCGTCGGCCGTCTCTCGAACCTCTACGGCCCGGGGCAGGACATCACCAAGCCACAGGGGCTGATCTCCCAGCTGTGCCGTGCCCAGCTGACCCGCCAGCCGCTGAGCGTCTACGTCTCCCTGGACACGATTCGCGACTACCTCTTCGTCGACGACGCTGCCGCGATGGTGGTCGCCGGCCTGGACCTGGTCACGGCCAGGGCTGCCCGAGCGCTGAAGGTGCTGGCGAGTGAGCGCTCGACCACCATCGGAGCTGTACTTGGCGACCTGCACCGGATCACCAGACGTCGGCCACCGGTCGTCCTCGGGACGTCCGCCGACGCCCGCTTCCAGGTGCGTGACCTGCGGCTGCGCTCGGTGGCGTGGCCGCACACCGAGGCGCAGGCGCGCACCCCGATGATCGCGGGAATCGCTGCCACCCTCGCGTCCCTGCGGGGTCGGTAGGGTCCCTTCACATGAGACTGCTGGTCACGGGAGGGGCCGGGTTCATCGGCAGCCACTACGTGCGGTCGCTGCTCACCGGAGCCTGGGACGCGGCCCAGCCGGAGAGCGTGGTGGTGCTCGACAAGCTCACCTACGCCGGGAACCTCGCGAACCTCGCACCCGTCACCCGGGACCCCCGGCTCCGGTTCGTCGAGGGGGACATCCTCGACCGGTCCGCGGTCGATCCGCTGATGTCCGAGGTCGACGCCGTCGTGCACTTCGCGGCCGAGAGCCACGTCGACCGGTCCATCCTGGGGGCGGCCGACTTCGTGATGACCAACGTCGTGGGGACCCAGACGCTGCTCGACTCCGCCCATAGGCACGGGATCGCAAAGTTCGTGCACGTCTCCACCGACGAGGTCTACGGGTCGATCGCACACGGCAGCTGGGACGAGGACCAGCCGCTGCTGCCGAACTCGCCGTACTCCGCCTCGAAGGCCTCCAGCGACCTGTTCGCCCGCGCCTATCACCGCACCCACGGCCTGCCGGTGTGCATCACGCGTTGCTCCAACAACTACGGGCCCTACCAGTTCCCGGAGAAGGTCATCCCGCTGTTCGTCACCAACCTGATCGACGGTGCGGAGGTGCCGTTGTACGGCGAGGGCGCCAACGTCCGCGACTGGTTGCACGTCGATGACCACTGCCGCGGCATCCACCTCGTGCTCGAAGGTGGTCGTCCCGGCGAGGTCTACAACATCGGCGGCGGCACGGAGCTGTCCAACAGGGAGCTCACCGAGCTGTTGTTGGCAGCTACCGGCACCGACTGGGACCGTGTCCGCAGGGTCACCGACCGGCTCGGCCACGACCTGCGCTACTCAGTCGACATCACCAAGATCAGCACCGAGCTCGGCTACGAGCCGCAGGTGCCCTTCGAGCAGGGCCTGGCAGACACCATCTCCTGGTATCGGCAGAACCGCACCTGGTGGGAACCCCTCAAATAGTCCGCCGACCGGGCACTCTTGTCACGCTCTAGTAGGCCGACCGGGCAGTTTTGCTTCGCTTTGTCGCATCGAACGGGCAGTTCTGTCTCGCCCGGTCAGCGTCGTACGGCGTGACAGAACTGCCCGGTCAGCGTCGTACGGCGTGACAGGACTGCCCGGTCAGCGGAACTACAGGGAGTCGGTGAAAGCCTGGGTCGCTTCGTACGTCGGGAGGAGGCCCTGGTCGCGCACCGCGGCGAGGGTCGGGGCGGACTGGTCCTTGGGGGAGAGCAGCGGGGAGACGGGGGTGCCGTCGCGGCCCCTGGTCGGCCAGGTGATGCCGATCTCGGCATCGAGGGGGTGGATGGTGTGCTCGCGGCCTGCTGCGTAGGGGGCCGAGCAGAGGTAGTTGACGATCGTCTGGTCCTCGAGCGCCATGAAGCCGTGGCCGACTCCCTCGGGGAGGTAGACCGCCCGGCGGTCCCGGTCGTCGAGGAGTACGGCGTCCCACTGGCCGTAGGTCGCCGACCCCACCCGAAGGTCGACCACCACGTCGAAGGCGGCGCCGTGGAGGCAGGTGACGAACTTGGCCTGGCTCGGCGGGAGCTCGGCGAAGTGGATGCCGCGCAGGGTGCCTGCGCTAGAGACAGAGCAGTTGGCCTGGGCGAGGCGCAGGGGATGTCCGGTCAGCTCGGTGAAGACGTCCTCGCGGAACCACTCCAGGAAGACGCCGCGGTCGTCGCCGTGCTGGACCGGGGTCACCTCGAAGGCACCGGGGACCGACAGCTGACGTACCTCCACGGAGGGCAGGCTAGCCGGTCGCTACCCTCGCGCTGTGAGATGGCTTGTGACCGGAGCGCGCGGCATGTTGGGGACCGACATCCTGGCGACCCTCGACGCACGCGGTGTCGCCTACACCGCTGTCGACCGCGGAGACCTCGACCTGTTCGACGAGCCAGCCGTCTCCGCTGCGGTCGCCGGGCACGATGTCGTGGTCAACTGCGCGGCCTGGACTGCGGTCGACGATGCCGAGACCCACGAGGACGAGGCCCACCACATCAACGCGGTCGCACCCGCGTTGCTGGCCCGGGCGGCTGCGCAGCACGGCCGTCGGCTGGTCCAGGTGAGCACCGACTACGTCTTCGACGGTTCCGCTTCCTCGCCGTACGCCGAGGACACTCCCGCCGACCCGCGCTCGGTCTACGGGCGGACCAAGGCGGCGGGCGAGGCCGCGGTGCGAGAAGCCGCCCCGGAGCACCACCTGATCCTCCGCACGGCTTGGCTCTACGGCGCCCACGGCGCCTGCTTCCCGCGCACGATCGCCGGGCTCGCGCGCGAGCGGGGAGCCGTCAGCGTGGTGGATGACCAGGTCGGCCAGCCCACGTGGACGGTCGACCTCGCAGAGCTGGTCCTGCGTCTGGTCGAGGCGGACGCGCCGGTCGGCACCTGGCACGCCACCTCGACCGGTGAGACGTCGTGGTTCGGCTTCGCGCGCAGGGTCGTCGAGTCCGCGGGGTTCGAGCCAGGGATCGTCAGCCCGACCGACTCCGCCACGTTCCTGCGGCCGGCTCCGCGACCGGCGTACAGCGTCCTGGCTCACGACAAGCTGCGCGCCCACGGCATCGACCCGATCGGGCCATGGGAGGAGCGATGGCGCCAGGCCGCCTCAGAGGTCCTCGGACTCACTCACTGAGCAGCCCGAGCAGGTATTGGCCATACCCGGACCTCAACAGCGGCTGGGCGCGCTCGCGCAGCTCGTCGTCGCTGAGGAAGCCCTGGCGCCAGGCCACTTCCTCGGGAGCACCGACCTTGAGGCCTTGCCGATGCTCGAGCGTGCGGATGAAGTTGCCGGCGTCATAGAGCGAGTCGAAGGTGCCGGTGTCGAGCCAGGCGAAGCCGCGCTCGAGCACCTCGACGTTGAGGCGGCCAGCCTCGAGGTAGTGGCGGCTGATGTCAGTGATCTCGTACTCCCCGCGCTGCGAACGCTTGAGGTTGCGGGCGATCTCGATCACGTCGTTGTCGTAGAAGTACAGCCCCGGGACGGCGAAACTGCTGCGCGGATGTTCGGGCTTCTCCTCCAACGAGATGGCCTGGCCGCTCGCGTCGAACTCCACGACGCCGTACGCCGAGGGGTCCGAGACCCGATAGGCGAACACCGCGGCGCCCTCGAGATCGCTGAAGCGCTCCAGCTGACGCCCGAAGCCCGGACCGTAGAACAGGTTGTCGCCCAGGATCAGGGCGCTCGCCTCGTGGCCGATGAAGTCGGCCCCGATGACAAAGGCCTGCGCGAGGCCGTCGGGGGACTGCTGGCGGGCATAGCTGATCGAGATCCCGAACCGGGAGCCGTCGCCGAGCAGGCGGTGGAAACCCTCCGCCTCGTGCGGGGTGGTGATCACGAGGATGTCCCGGATGCCGGCCAGCATCAGCGTGCTGAGTGGGTAGTAGATCATCGGCTTGTCGTAGACAGGCACCAACTGCTTGCTCACGCCGAGGGTCACCGGGTGCAGCCTGGAACCGGTCCCACCGGCGAGGATGATGCCGCGCATGCGCTCATCATGCACAGGAACGACCTACGCTGCTTGTATGGGAGCTCGACTGCGCCGCCTCAGTGGTGAGGCAGCAAGGTTCTCCGCCGTCAACATCGTGGCCACGGTCGTGTCGATCGTGCTCTTCAACTTGCTGGTGCACGGCATCCCGATGGTCGTCAACCCCGGCCCACTCACCGGCTGGCCGGTCACTGCGTGGTTCGTCGCGAACTGCGTGGGCATGGGGATCAGCTTCTACGGCAGCCGGCGCTACGCGTTCAAGCACCGTCGGCCCACGGGTCCCGGTGGCGGGGCGCTCAACTACACCGTGGTCAACCTGGCCTCGTTCGTCATCCCGATGGCCTGCCTGTGGGTCACCCGCAACACGATGGGCTGGGACTCCGCCGTTGCGGACAACATCTCGGCCAACGTCGTCGGGGCCACCCTCGGCATGTTCTTCCGGTTCTGGGCCTTCCGCCGCTTCGTCTTCAAGCGGCACAAGCGACCCAGGGAGCAGCAGGGCTCAGTGGGCGCCCCAGAACTCCGTCCAGACGAAGCCGAGCTCCTCGAACATCAGTCGCAGCAGGGGAAGGCTGATCCCGACGACGTTGTGGGGGTCTCCAGTCACTCCTGACACGAAGGCGCCCCCGAGCCCGTCGAGTGTGAAGGCACCCGCCACCGCCGAGGGCTCGCCCGTCGCGACATAGGCCTCGATCTCCTCGTCCGACACGTGCGCGAACCGGACCTGGGTCGCTGCAGACCGCGCGATCCACACCTCGCGATGGGTGTCGATCACGCAGTGCCCGGTGTGGAGTACGCCGGCCCGCCCGCGCATCTGCTTCCAGCGCCCGATGGCCTCCTCCTCGCTCGCCGGCTTGCCGAGGATCTCTCCGTCGAGGGCGAGAACCGAGTCGCAACCGATGACGATGGCGCGCTTCTCGGTCGCGGCGACCGCAACCGCCTTGAGCTGGGCCAGCTTGAGCGTGTAGTCGGAGGGCGCGGTCACCTCGACGGACGACTCGTCCACGCCGCTCACCACGACCTCGGGGGAGAGGCCGGCGTTGCGGAGCGTCTTCAACCGGGCGGGCGAGGCCGAGGCGAGCACCAATCGGGGGGCTGAGGACACCTGAACCTGCTCCGGGGCTAGCGGGCGCTGGCGCGCCAGGCGCCGGCGCGGTGGCGGTGCGGCCCGCGCAGCTTGCGATGGTGGGCGCCCCACTCCGGCTTCGGTCTGGCCTTCGCGCTCGTGGACTGGGCACCGGCTGCCATCGCTGAGACGACGGCGACCAGCGCCGCGACCTCCTCGGGGGTCGGGTCGCCCTTGACGATTCGCAGGGTCGGGGGCTGGTCGCCCGCGGGCTCGGTTGCGTCGGATCGGCTCACAGCGGGATGTTCCCGTGCTTCTTGGGCGGCAGCGTCTCGCGCTTCGTGGCGAGCAGGCGCAGGGACCTGACGATCTCGGTGCGGGTCTCGTGCGGCGTGATCACCGCGTCGATGTAGCCACGCTCGGCCGCCGCGTAGGGGTTCGCCAGTGTGTCCTCGTACTCGGCGACCAGCTCGGCACGACGCTGCTCGACGTCGCCGCCGTCCTTTTCGACCTCGGCCAGCTCCTTGCGGTGCACGATGTTGGCCGCACCCTGGGCGCCCATCACGGCGATCTGCGCGGTGGGCCAGGCGAGGTTCATATCGGCGCCGAGGTGCTTGGACCCCATCACGTCGTAGGCGCCGCCGTAGGCCTTGCGGGTGATGATCGTGACCAGGGGCACGGTGGCCTCGGCGTACGCGTAGATCAGCTTGGCGCCACGGCGGATGATGCCGTTCCACTCCTGGTCGGTGCCCGGCAGGAACCCGGGGACGTCGACGAAGGTGAGCACGGGGATGTTGAACGCGTCGCAGGTGCGCACGAAGCGGGCGGCCTTCTCAGAGGCGTCGATGTCCAGGGTGCCGGCGAACTGCATCGGCTGGTTGGCCACGACGCCGACCGACCTGCCCTCGACCCGGCCGTAGCCAACGATGATGTTGGGCGCGAACAGCGGCATCACCTCGAGGAACTCCCCCTCCCCGGTGTCGTCGGTGTCGAGGACCGAGGTGATCACGGAGTGCATGTCATAGGGCTGGTTGGCACCGTCGGGGATGAGGGCGTCCAGGGCCCGGTCTCGCTCGGTGATCTCGAGGTCGGCGCTCCCACCGGAGAGCAGGGTGTCGTAGGACGGCGGGTCGTCGAGGTTGTTCTGCGGGAGGTAGGAGAGCAGCGCCTTGGTGTACTCGATCGCGTCCTCCTCGTCAGTTCCCATGTAGTGCGCGTTGCCGGACTTGGTGTTGTGTGTCCGGGCGCCGCCGAGCTCCTCCATGGTCACGTCCTCGCCGGTGACCGTCTTGATCACGTCGGGGCCGGTGATGAACATGTTGGAGGTGCCGTCGACCATGATCGTGAAGTCGGTGACGGCGGGTGAGTAGACGTGGCCGCCGGCACAGGAGCCCATGATCAGGCTGATCTGCGGGATGACGCCGCTGGCGTGGACGTTGCGCTTGAAGATCTCGCCGTAGAGGCCGAGCGAGACCACACCCTCCTGGATGCGCGCGCCGGCGCCCTCGTTGATGCCGATGATCGGGCAGCCGGTCTTGATCGCGAGATCCATCACCTTGCAGATCTTCTCGCCGTAGACCTCGCCGAGCGAGCCGCCGAAGACGGTGAAGTCCTGGGAGAACACGCAGGTCTGGCGTCCGCCGATGGTGCCGAAACCGGTGATCACACCGTCGCCGTACGGCCGGTTCTTCTCCAGGCCGAACGCCACCGACCGGTGCCTGGCCAGCTCGTCGAGCTCGATGAAGGAGCCTTCGTCGAAAAGCATCTCGATGCGCTCACGGGCTGTCTTCTTGCCCTTGGCGTGCTGCTTCTCCACCGCCTTGGCCGAGCCCGCGTGGACAGCCGCGTCGATGCGCCGGTCCAGGTCGGCCAGCTTGCCCTCGGTGGTGTGGATGTCGATGCCCTCGGGGACGTCGGTGCCGCTGGCGGTCTTGGTGCGGGCGGGTTGTGCGCTCACGTCGTCGACTCCTCCTGGGTGTAGCCACCTGTGCGTTCCTGCGCCAATCTAGTGCTCATGAGCGATCACGAGGACAGCCGCCCACCGATCGACCTGTCGACCCACTCCGCCGGCACGGGTCGGTGGCGCATCGAGGTCGTCGAGGAATCGGCCTCCACCAATGCCGACGTCGCTGCCCGTTTCGCCGCCGGGGAGGAGGAGGGGCTCGTCATCGTCGCCGAGCACCAGACCGCTGGTCGCGGCCGCGTGGGGCGTGGATGGATGGACGCCCCCCGCAGCTCGCTCATCGTCTCCTTCCTGCTCGTGCCCGGGGACGTCCCCGCACAGCGCTGGCCCTGGCTCCCGTTGCTGACCGGCGTGGCCGCTGCTCGCGCCGTACGGCGCGTCACCGGTCTCGAGGTCGACCTGAAGTGGCCCAACGACGTCCTGGCCGATGGCCGCAAGCTTGCGGGCATCCTGCTCGAACGCATCGAGCGCGACGGCGCCGCGGCCGCAGTGGTCGGCATCGGCATCAACTGCGCCATGACCGCCGATGAGCTTCCGGTGGCGGAGGCGACCTCGCTCGGGATCGTCACGGGTAGGCCCGTGGACCGGTCGGCCCTGCTGGCCGCGCTGGTCGAGGAGCTCGCGGGGCGCTACGACGGGTGGCGCTCGGGTGCCGACCAGCGGGCCCCCTACCTAGAGCTGTGCCGCACGCCCGGTCAGGAGGTCAAGGTCGCCGTCCCCGACGGCGAGGTGGTCGGCACCGCAATCGACGTGGACCCCTCCGGGCGGCTCGTCGTGCGCACGGAGGCTGGGGAGAAGCACCTGGGTGCCGGGGACGTCGTCCATGTGCGCCCTGCCGACGACTGAAGCCCGCGGTTCTGGGCCCGCTCCCGTGGCATGATCGCGCTGTGGTCCTCTCTCGCAAGCTGCTCAACGACGGTGAGCACGTCATCCTCAGCACCCGTACGCACGTCAAGGCGCTCCTGCTCCCTGCCGTCGTGCTGATCATCGTTGCCGGGCTCGCGGGCTATCTCTCGAGCCTGCCCGACGGTGAGCACGCCGGTGTCTGGCGCATCGTGATCTGGGCGCTCTCCGGAATTCTCGTCATCTCCTTCGTGATCGCACCGTTCCTGCAGTGGCTGTTGACGACCTACACCTTCACCAGCCGTCGGCTGATCACGCGCACCGGTGTCTTCACCAGGCGCGGTCACGACATCCCCCTCAACCGGATCAGTGACATCTCCTACGAGAAGAGCCTCATCGACCGGATGTTCGGCTGCGGCACCCTGGTGGTCTCCGACGCGAGCGAGCTCGGTCGCGTCGAGCTGCGCGACATCCCGCGGGTCGAGCAGGCCCAGCTGACCGTGAGCGACGAGCTCTTCCACAGAGCTGACCGGACCACACCCAGGTCTGATGACGGCTCCTAAGGACCTCGAGCGGGCAATCATCGGCGCAGTCCCCGAGCTGACCGGGGAAGAGGTCGCCGACGCGGCTCACCTCACCGTCGACCAGGCCCAGCGTCTGTGGCGCGCCCTGGGTTTCCCACAGGCCGACGGCGCCATCGCCTTCAACTCCGCGGACGCCGATGCCCTCATCAGGGTCGCAGCCGTCATCGACGAGGGAGAACTCGACTTCGACACGATCGTGCGGATGACCCGCGCGGTCGGGCAGACGATGGACCGCCTCGCCGAGTGGGAGGTGGCCACCCTCGTCGCTCAACTCCCCAAGACACGGGCGGACCTGTCCAAGCGCGACGAGGCGCTGCGACTCGTGGGAACCATCGGCCCCGACTTCGAGGCGTTGCTCACCTACGTGTGGCGTCGGCACCTGTTGGCTGCGGTCGCGCGCGTCGAGGGCCTGGACGGCGCTGCCGACGAGCAGGTGGCCGAGGCGACGGTCGGGTTCGCCGACCTGGTCAGCTTCAGCGCCCTCACCAACCGGCTGGCCGAGCACGAGATCGGTGATCTGGTCGAGGTCTTCGAGGGACGCAGCCACGACGTCGTGTCCCTGCACCGAGGCCGGGTCGTGAAGACCCTGGGCGACTCGGTGTTCTTCATGGCCCCTTCGCCTGCGCAGGGCGTCGAGATCGCCTGGGACATCGTGAAGGTCATCGGTGGTGACCAGCGATTGCCCGATGTCCGGGTCGGGCTCGTCACCGGCCCCGTCGTCATGAGAATGGGCGACGTCTACGGACCGGCGGTGAACCTCGCTGCAAGGCTCGTCGGCGTGGCCCGGCGCAACCGCGTCATCACCGACCTGCACACCGCCGAGGGCTTGTCCCAGGAGGACTACGAGACCCGGATCCTGCCGGCAAGGCCCTTACGTGGCTTCGGCGACCTCGAGCCGGTCGCCGTCCGCCGCATCAAGGAACGCTGAGTCTGCCCCTGCTGGGTGCCCCGTCTCAGAGGAAGTCGTTGGGGTCGAACTCGTCGATCGGGATGATCCGCAGACGAGGCAGCCGTTCGTTGAACGCGCCGACGTCGTACTCGAGGTCGAAGAACTCCAGACCCCGGTCGATCAGCGCCGTGAAGCCGCTGTTCTTGAACTCCCGGAAGGCAAGCAGTCCTATCCGGCGTCCGTCGATGAGTCGCTCCATCTGAGGCAGGAAGTCGCCGTCGTTGCTGACCAGCATCAGGTCCGCGTCACGGCTCTCGAGCTCGGTGAGCGTCCGCTGGATCGCGATGTCGACGACCTTGTCGTTCGGGCCGCCGGAGAGTGGGACCGGTCGGTAGCCGATGCTCGTCAGTGCCTGGATGAAGCTCATCGGCAGGTCATCCTTGACCGCCAAGAAGAACAGACCCTTGGCGGGTTGACCCCAGGTGTTCTGCGCGAAGGTGAGGATCCGTTCCCAGCGCGGGCGTTCGTTGGGGTGGGGGCGGCGCCCGAAGATCGAGGCGCCCAGCGTGGCATCGATGTTCTCACCGTCGATGAGGACGTAGGTCGTGCGCTCGGACTCCGCGGTCATGACGCCACTATGCCCCGCTGGGAGCCCGGGAGGCCTCGATAGGGTCAACCCGTGACTTCTGCACCGTCTCCTGGGCCGACTCCTAGGGCTGCTCCTGGGCCTACTCCCGGGCTTGCTCCCACCGTGGCCGTGATCGGCGGTGGTCAGCTGGCCCGGATGATGGCCGAACCGGCAGCCGCGCTCGGAATCCCCCTGCGGTTGCTGGCCGAGGCTCCCGGCGTCAGCGCTGCTCAGGTGATCCCGGACCACACCGTCGGCGACTACACCGACCTCGCCACGCTGCGTGCGGTGACGGCGGGCTGCGAGGTGGTCACGTTCGACCACGAGCACGTGCCGACGGACCACCTGCACGCGCTCGAGTCCGATCTCGCCGTACGCCCGGGCCCTGACGCGCTCGTGCACGCCCAGGACAAAGGCGTGATGCGCGCCCGGCTGGCGGCGCTCGGCGTCCCCTGCCCGCGAAACGCGCTGGTCTCCTCGGTCGCGGACGTCTCTGCTTTCGCAGGTTCTTCGGGGGGTTGGCCCTGCGTCTTGAAGACCACCCGCGGCGGGTACGACGGCAAGGGGGTCTGGTTCGTCGCCGATGAGGCGCAGTGCGCTCCCGCGTTCGAGTCAGGAGCCGAGATCCTCGCCGAGGAACGGGTGGACTTCCGCCGCGAGCTCTCCGCCCTGGTGGCCAGGTCGCCGTCGGGTCAGGTGGCCGCGTGGCCGGTCGTCGCCTCGACCCAGCGCGACGGCATCTGCCACGAGGTGGTCGCGCCCGCCCCAGACCTCGACCCCGAGCTCGCCGTGCGCGCCCAGCAGATCGCCATGCGGATCGCCGGCGAGCTGGGGGTCACCGGAGTCCTGGCCGTCGAGCTCTTCGAGACCAGGTCCGGGGAGGTGCTGGTCAACGAGCTGGCGATGCGCCCGCACAACACCGGCCACTGGACCCAGGACGGGTCGGTCACCAGCCAGTTCGAGAACCACCTGCGCGCGGTTCTCGACCTGCCACTCGGCGCCCCGGAGGCCCGGGAGCGCTGGACGGTGATGGTGAACATCCTCGGCGGTCCACGACAGACCGGCCATCTCTACGACGGCTATCCGCACGCGATGGCCCGCGACCCGCGGCTGCGGGTGCACCTCTACGGCAAGGAGATGCGCCCCGGACGCAAGGTCGGCCACGTCAACGCCTACGGCGACGATCTCGAGGACTGCCTCGAACGTGCCCGCCATGCGGCAGCATGGTTCGCGGGCGACCTCGGTGAGGAGAGCGAATGACTGCACAGGTGCACTTGGGCATCGTGATGGGCTCCGACTCGGACTGGCCGGTGATGAAGGCCGCCGCGGAGGTGTGCGAGGAGTTCGACGTCGCCTACGAGGCTGACGTCGTCTCCGCACACCGGATGCCGGACGAGATGCTCAGCTATGGCCGCGAGGCGGCCGGCCGCGGGCTCCGGGTGATCATCGCCGGCGCCGGGGGAGCGGCTCACCTGCCCGGCATGCTCGCCGCGGTGACGCCGCTGCCGGTGATCGGGGTGCCGGTCGCCTTGAAGTACCTCGACGGCATGGACTCGCTGCTCTCCATCGTCCAGATGCCGGCCGGAGTCCCCGTGGCCACGGTGTCAATCGGCAATGCGCGCAACGCCGGCCTGCTCGCCGTACGCATCCTCGCGGCGTCGGACCCTGCCCTTCAGCAGAAGATGGTCGACTTCCAACTGGAGCTGAAGCAGAACGCCCAGGACAAGGGGAAAGCCGTGCGCGGCGAGGCCGCGCACAGGCTGGGCTTCTAGGGCGGACCCCGGCCCGGCTCGGGGGATTTCTGGGCTAGCCCGCTGCGGTGAGGGGGGTATCTCGCGGTCTCGTTGGCGCTCTAGGTTGGAAGGCGCACCCGTCGAGCCCCACGGAGGGAGCAACCCATGCCACCGACGACCTTCGCGGGGGGCAGGATTCGCGTCACCACACCACCGTCCTACGACGTCCAGCGCGTCCGGCGGAGCAGAGCCCGGGGACTGCGCGGCGATCCCCCCGTCGCCACAGATGTGAGCAAGAACGCGATCGTCTCAGCGCTCAAGGACAGTGGCCTCGCCGTCATCGAGCGGGTCCACCTCACGCCCCGGATGAGCAGGGACCTCGGCCGGCCTGCAGGCAACCGCGCCGCGAAGGTCAAGCTCGAGGTAGACCTACCCCGTGGCCAGGACGCAGTCGTGCTCCTCGAGCGCAACGGGG
>JBDSXU010000036.1:0-3865 GCA_039926005.1 Marmoricola sp. | reverse complement strand
CGACCACGCGGGTTACGACGTCCTGCTGTTTGGTGACCGCGATCGCAGGCTCGGTCTTCCAGCCCCGCTTGAGCATTCCCAGCGCCGCTGCGGCAGCACCGGGCTTGCCCTCGATCTGGCTGATGGCAGCGGCCTGTGCGCGTCGCCCGAAGACGATCAGCGCAGCCAGGAACCCGACCAGGACGCCGAAGACGATGGGGAAGTAGAGGGACGACCGGAAGACGAGCAGCATCACCGCGAAACCAGCGAGCGCAGCGAGCAGGAACACCCCTGCCAGGATCAGCCCGATCCGCGGATCGGACTTCTTGGTCATCGTGTAGCTCTGGCGGATCTGCTTGATCCGACCGACCTTGTTGGGGTCCTTCGGCGGCTTCGCCTTCTTGGGCTTCTTGACCATGCGTGGTGCCTGTGCCTGTCTACGACGTGGGGTGAGCGAGCGGAACCGCCAGTCTCTCAGACGGTGGCCGCCGATGGGGTGGCGGCGGTGCGTGCCTCCATCGCCTGCTTGTAGAGCCGGCCGGCGCGGTAGGAGGAGCGGACCAGGGGCCCGCTCAGAACACCCGCGAAACCGATCTCCTCGGCCTCGCCTGCCATCTCCACGAACTCCTCGGGCTTCACCCAGCGCTCGACCGGGTGGTGACGCGGGGAGGGACGGAGGTATTGGGTGATCGTGATCAGCTCGCACCCGGCGGCGTGCAGGTCGATCAGGGCCTGGTGGATCTCCTCGCGGGTCTCGCCCATGCCGAGGATCAGGTTGGACTTGGTCACCAACCCGAAGTCGCGAGCCTGGGTGATCACGTCGAGCGAGCGGTCGTAGCGGAAGGCCGGGCGGATCCGCTTGAAGATCCGGGGCACCGTCTCGACGTTGTGGGCGAGGACCTCGGGCCGGCTCTCGAACACCTCGCGCAGCAGGTCAGGCTCGCCGTTGAAGTCCGGGATCAGGTTCTCCACGCCGGTGTCGGGGTTGAGCTCGTGGATCATCCGCACCGTCTCGGCGTACAGCCACGCGCCGCCGTCCGGGAGGTCGTCACGAGCGACACCGGTGATGGTGGCGTAACGCAGACCCATCGTCTGCACGGACTCCGCGACACGGCGGGGCTCGTCGCGGTCAAGCGGCTGGGGCTTGCCGGTGTCGATCTGGCAGAAGTCGCAGCGGCGGGTGCACTGGTCGCCGCCGATGAGGAACGTCGCCTCGCGGTCCTCCCAGCATTCGTAGATGTTGGGGCAGGCGGCCTCCTGGCACACGGTGTGCAGGCCTTCGGACTTCACCAGCTCCTTGAGCTCGGTGTACTGCGGACCCATCCTGGCCCGGGTCTTGATCCACTCGGGCTTGCGTTCGATCGGGGTCTCGGCATTGCGCACCTCGAGGCGGAGCAGTTTGCGGCCCTCGGGGACGGCGGTGCCGGAGGAGGAGGTTCCGCTCGTGGCGGGGGCGGCTTGTTCAGGCGCTTGAGTCACGCACGCAACTGTACGTGGCATGGTGCGCACGCCCGAACCGTGAGGTCAGACGTCGCTGCGCCGGAACCACGCGAGGGAGACCATGACCGCGATCAACAGCAGGATGCCCAGGAACGTCCCTGCCTCGAGATGGGTCATCACCTGCATCGAAGTGCAGCGTTCACCGGGCGTGCAGGTGATCGTGGCGTCAAAATAGCGGTGGTGTGTGGCCAGCCAGCCGAAGGTGTTGTTGCCGACCGACCAGCGCCCGGCGCCCTCGAACGGCAGCAGGTTGACCGCGAGCTCGCCGCCGACGCTGTAGATGAAGAGCAGCGCCAACGTCGCCACCGTGTGGCGGAAGACCGCCGTGAGCGCGAACGCACCGAGTCCGGCCCCCATGCTCAGGGCCACACCGCGCAGGACGTGCCACACGACATGGCTCACCTCCGTGGAGGACACGGTGATGTCGCGTGCCTGGGCAATGGCTCCCACCCCCAGCCAGAACCCGCCCAGCGCGACCAGGGTGATCAGGCCGCAGCCGATCACTACCGCGGCGGCCTTGGCCAGCCACAACCGCGGTCGACGCGGTTCGAAGATCAGCTGGTTGGTCAGCGACCCGGAGGACCAGTCCGCGCCCATGAAGGTGCTGCCGGCGATCACCATCAGCCCGATGACGATCAAGGCGAGGGGCAGCCCCAGCCCGCTGGCCGAGAGGGCCGAACGCAGGGTCAAGGGGTCGCGCGGGAAGTAGGCATCGGGTCCCGGGATCAGCGCATCGGCGCACTTCTCAGCGGTGGCCGAGGGGCCCAGATAGCTCTTGGGGTCGGCTCGACAGGCGCGCACCTGCTGCTGGATCTCCGCACGCTGCCCCTCGAGGGCTGCCTGCGCCGTGGCGTCGGTGTGGTCGGCCTTGCTGAGAGGACGTGTCTGCCAGGCAGTCGCGCCCACGAGTACGGCGGCCACGAGCACCGCTGCCAGCGCGAGCAACGCGATCGCCCGACGAGAGCGGAACCGGTTGAGCTCGACGGCGAGCAGGCGCATCACGGGGTCTCCCCGCTCTTGGCGGGCTCGTCCTTGCCGGGCCTGGTCAGCTCGAGGAAGAACGACTCGAGCGTGGGACGGATGGCAGTCAGCTCCTGGACGTAGACACCCTTGTCGGCGAGCAGCCGGGTTATCTGTTCGGGGTGCTCGTGACCCTCCACGACGAGGTGGTCGGGCTCGCGCGTCACGGCGTACCCCGCGGCCTCCAGGAAGTGCCTGGCGCCCTGGGGGTCGGACACGCCGACGCGGGTGCGGGAGACCTTCTCGCCGAGGAGGTCCTCAACGTTGCCGGAGGCCAGCAGCCGCCCCTCACCGACGATGGAGACCGAGTGACAGACCTGCTGGACCTCGGCGAGGATGTGTGAGCTCAGCAGCACGGTGACGCCGGACTCCCCGAGGTCGCGGATCATCTCGCGGATGCTCTGGATGCCGGCCGGGTCGAGCCCGTTGGTCGGCTCGTCGAGGATCAGCAGGTCCGGGCCCTTCAGCAGCGCGGCCGCGATGGCGAGCCGCTGCTTCATGCCCAATGAGTAACCCCGGTAGTCGTCCTTGGCACGATCGCGGAGCCCGACCTGGTTGAGGGCAGAGTCGACCGCGGAGCGCGGCAGGCCGATCGACCGCGCGAGCAGGCTGAGGTTCTTGCGGCCGGAGAACGTCGGGACGAAGCGGGGCTCCTCCACGACGGCGCCGACCCGGTTGATCACCTCGGGCAGGTGGTCGCGGACCTGGAGGCCGAAGAGGCTCATCTGGCCCTTCGTGGGGCGCACCAGGCCGAGCAGCATCTTGATCGTCGAGGTCTTGCCAGACCCGTTGGGCCCCAGGAAGCCGTGTACCCCACCGGGCGGCACCCTCAGGTCCAGCCCGTCCACGGCCACGATGCGTCGGCCCCCGGATCGGTAGACCTTGCGCAGTCCGCTCGTCTCGATCACGAGGTCACCCATGGGGTGGTTCATCGATCCTCGACACACCCTTCCGCGAGCCGGTCCCAAGCATGGCGCAAAGCGCCGTCAGGCGAGCGGATTGAGCACGGGGACACGCAGGTCCCCGGGGACCGCGGACGGCACCACCCCGGCCGGGGTACGCCGACCCGGCTCTGGTCGCGCTTGGTAGTCGGGGGTCGGGACGTAGGGCTCCCACGCCAACAGCCCGGCCAGGTGCCCCTCGACGATCGGGAGGACCTCGGCCACGGACACGTCACGGCCCAGCTCCTCGGACAGTGTGGTGACACCGGCGTCGGCGATCCCACAGGGCACGAACCTGTCGTACCAGGAGAGATCGACGTCGCAGTTGAGCGCAAACCCGTGCATGGTCACCCCGCGGCTGACCCGGATGCCGATCGCAGCGATCTTGCGCTCAGACCGTCCCTCGGCTGCCTCCAACCACACGC
>JBDSXU010000035.1:0-6248 GCA_039926005.1 Marmoricola sp. | reverse complement strand
GTCGCGGTCACCTGAAATTTGCCCGGAGCCCCAACGCTCAGGAGGGTGAGACCTGGGTCCCGCCGTTTCCCGCGATGACCTCGGTGGCCTCGTCGAGCGATCCGATGGCGGCCCGTCGGCCGGTGTTCGTGACGAACCGGCAGGCTGCCGCGACCTTGGGGCCCATCGAGCCGGCGGGGAACTGGTGCGCCTCGAGCTCGGCAACGGTGACGTCGCGCAGCGGCCTCTCCGACGGCGTTCCGTAGCCGGCCAGGACCGCCGGCACGTCGGTGAGCATCACGAGCACGTCTGCCTCCATCACCTCCGCGACCAGGGCTGCGGTGAAATCCTTGTCGACGACGGCGTCAACGCCCTCGAGACCATGGGCACCCTCGATCACCGGCACCCCCGCTCCCCCGGCCAGTACGACGGTCACCTGGTTCTCGATCAGCATCCGGGCCACTTCGATCTCGACGATGCGCTCGGGCAACGGCGACGCGACCACCCGACGCCAGCCCTTCCCGTCCTGGCGCACGGTCCAACCGTTCGCGACGGCGAGCTCACGGGCCTGGCGTTCGGTGTAGACGCTGCCGACGAACTTGGTCTTGTGCTGGAAGGCCGGGTCGGCCGGATCCACGACGGTCTGCGTCACGAGCGTGACGACGGGAGTCAGGAGCCCCGCGTTGGCCAGACCCTGTTGCAGCCAGTATCCGATCAGCCCCTGGGTCTCCGCCACGAGGTCGCTGAAGGCATAGGGCCGGGTGAGCGCCGCGTCCGCGCCACTCTCCAGCGCGAGCATCCCCACCTGCGGCCCGTTGCCGTGCACCAGCACGAGCTCGTGCTCGGTGGCCACCTTCGCGAGGGCGGGCGCGGCCTGCGCCACGTGCTCGATCTGGATGGCGGAGTCCGGCCGCTCACCGCGTCGCAGCAGGGCGTTGCCACCCAGTGCCACGACGACCCTCATCGCTTCACCGCGTGCATCATGGCACCGTCCTCTTCCTTGGCAGGGTGACCAGAGTGCCTTGCGTCCTCCGGCGACAGCAGGGTCCAGCGACACCCGTGGCCGGGACCTTGTTCCCCACCGTCGCAGATGGGACCCTGGCGCCCGGGATCAGGTCTGCTCAGTTCATCTCGAAGCGGGGCGACAGGGCGTAGCGAAGCAGCACCACGTCGTCGATCCGGCGTACCTCCGCCAGCGTCGCCCGCCGGTCGGGGTTCCAGGGGAACGTGCCGTCGCTGACGAAACGTCGGGCCCTCGAGTCGCCGACGAACAGCGGTGCGACGACCAGGTGCAGCTCGTCGGCCAGGTCGGCCGTGAGGAACTGGGTGTGCACCGTCCCGCCGCCCTCGACCATCAGCCGTTGTACGCCGCGGTCGTAGAGGTCCTCACTAATCCGCTCCATGTCGACCGGCTGACCGCCGTCGACGACCGTGGCGACGGACCCGAGCCGGTCGCGGGCCAGGTCGGCCGTGGCGCTGGCGCAGTAGACCAGCTTCTCGGCGTCACCGGTGACGAAGAAGTTCGAGCAGGCGTCCAGGTGCGCCCGCCGGGTCACGGTGACCTTCATCGGCGACGGCTGCAAGCCCCGGGCGACCCGTTCGTCCTGCCGCGCCTTCGTGCGCACCAGGAGCCGGGGGTTGTCGTTGCGGACTGTGGCGGCCCCGACGAGGATCGCGTCGCAGTCCGCTCGCACCGCGTCGACGCGGTCGCGGTCGGCCTCGTTCGAGAGCAGCAGCCGTTTCTCGGTGGCGGCGTCGAGGTAGCCGTCGATCGACATGCCGCAGCTGAGCAACGTGTAGGGACGCTCAGACATGTGCGACAACCTCCAGGGCGGGCGACTCGGCCGGCTCCTGTGCGACGCGCTCCCGGCGTAGCCATTGTGCGACGAGTACGACGGCTCCGGGAAGGCTGGCGACGAGCACCATCACGCCGTACACCACGGCCGCGGCGACACCCTGGTCCGCACCGAGCCCGGCCGCACCGAACGCCCAGGCGGCGGCACCCTCACGTGGACCCCACCCGGCGAAGTTCGCCGGAAGGCCCATGGCCAGCAGCACGAGCAGCGCCAGTGGCAAGAGCTCGGAAAGTGAGGCCGTGGATCCCGCCGTCCGCGCGGCCACCAGGAAGGTCACGGTGTGACCGACCACTGCCACGCTGGACGCGAACACGATGCCGGGCCACGCCTGTCGCGCGAGCAGGGCGCCACGCAGGTCGGCCCTCGCTGCGCGCACGACCCGCGCCCTCAAGGACACGCCCTGCGGCACAACCCGGCCGAGGAGCACCACGGCCAGCGCGCACCCCACCACAGCGGTCGCGACCAGCGGCATGGAGGAACGAAACGACGACGGCAGCAGGAGGAGCAGAAACAGTGCAAGCGCGACCTGCACGACCTGGCCGGCCAGGCGTTCCCAGGCCACCGCTCGCAGTCCTCGGACAGTGTCGCCCGCGTCGCGGCCGTGGCGTACGCCGCGCTCCACGTCGCCCAGCACCCCACCAGGCAGCGTCGTGTTGAGGAACTGCGAGCGGTAGTAGGCCGAGACGGCAGAGCGCAGCGGGACGGGCACGCCGAGGCCCTGGGCCACGATGCTCCATCGCCAGGCACAGCAGACTGTCGTCACCGACGCGATCGCGGCGGCCGCGACCAGCGACCCCGCGTCGACCATCCGGACGCCGTCGAGGAACGGGCCGGTGCCCAGGCGCCAGACGAGCACGCCGAGGATGGCCACGCCACCGAGCGGGCGCAACCATCTCCAGAACGTGTGAATCATCTCGCCACCTCGGTCAGGACGCCGGCGAACCGGCCCGACGTCGCCGACCACCCGGACAGCGCGGTCCGGCGGTCCGCAGCCGCCTGCCGCAGGCGCTGTCGCCGTGCGGGGTCCTCGAGCCAAGTCCGGAGGGCAGCCGCGAGAGCCACCGGGTCACCGGGCGGCACCAGCAGGCCGGGTCTGGCTCCGCTGGCTGCGCGACCGAGCGCGTCGGGAAGTCCACCCACCGTTGTCGCGACGACGGGGAGGCCGTGTGCCAGCGCCTCGATGACGACCATGCCGAACGTCTCGGCGCGTGAGGCCAGCACCATCGCGTCCGCGGCGGCGTAGGCCGACTCGAGATCCGCTCCGGTGAGCGGACCCACGAACTGGACCCGGTCACCGATTCCCCGTGCCCAGGCCTCCTTGCCCAGCCACTGGACGAAGTCCTCGTCGCGAGCCAGGGTCCCCACGCAGACGAGCCGCCAGGCCCGGTCCGCGACCGCGGCGAGGGCTGTGAGCAACAGGTCGTGTCCCTTGTCCGGGATCACCGCGGCGACGCACAACAGCTCGCCCCCGCCCGGCGTGCCCGGAGCGAGCTCGGCCGCCTCGACGCCCGGCTCCACGACATGGATGCGCCCTGGCCACAACCCGTAGCGGTCCACCAGCCAGGCTTTCGTCCACCTGCTCGTCGTGACCACGGCGAGGCAGGCCGAGAGAACAGCACGTTCCCGCGTGCCGCTGTCGGTCCCTGCGCCCACCGGCATGTGCACGAGGACCACCAGGCGCAGACGTAGCGCCTCGGGCACCAGGACCTCAGGCACGTTCGAGGCCACCAGGCCGTCGAGCACGACCACCGAGTCGTCAGGAATCCGCCCCATCACCGCGGTCAGCCCGGCGCGCTCCCCCACATCAGGTGTGGGCCACGAGCCTGGGACACCGTGCTCGTGCACGGTCCACCCCGACGCCGAGAGACCTGCGCAGACGCGTCGGTCGTAGGAGTTGCCCCCGCTCGGTCTCGTCGGGTCGTCGATGCCGTCGGGCACGACGAAGTGGACCGGCCTCACAGCGGACGCTCATAGCTCGCCGACGCGACATGGGACTCCCGCAGGGTGACCACGATTCCCGACAACCCGAGAGCGCCGTCCCCCAGGGCGCCGGAGTGCACCCGCTCGGCGAGCCGATCGGCCACCACCCGGGCCAGGACCTCGGTGGAGGTGTTCCTCCCCGCGAACTCCGGTTCCTCGTCGAGGTTGCGGTAGGTCAACTGCCCCACCACGGCATGCAGCTCCTCGGTCGCTCGCCCGATGTCGACCACGATGTCGTCCGCGTCGAGCGTTTCTCGCCGGAACGTCGCGTCCACCACGTAGGTGGCCCCGTGCAGGCGCTGCGCAGGTCCGAACACCTCGCCACGCAAGCTATGGGCGATCATCATGTGGTCGCGGACGGTGACGCTGAACATGGCCTTCATTCCTCGCCGTAGCTGATCGTGTGGCAGAGCGCCGGCAGGGTTCCATCGGCCAGCCGCGGCATGACGTGGGGCAGGTCATCGAACGGAGAGACGCCGGAGATGAGCACGTCGAACGCCGGGTCGCGCAACATCTGGAGCGCAAGCCCCAGCCGATCGTTGGACGTACGACGATCTCGGCGCGCCGGCGACACCATGCCCACCTGACTGGCCCGGATGGCGAGGCGCCGCGAGTGGAAGGTCCCTCCCAGCGACAGGGCGACCTCGGTGTCGCCGTACCAGCTGAGATCGACGACGGTTCCTTCGGTGGCCAGCAGGTCCAGCGAGAGCTGGAGACCGGCCGACGTCGCGCTCGTGTGTACGACGAGGTCGCGGCCGTCCGCCGCCCCGGCCGGTGACGCGAAGTCGACCCCGAAAGCAGCGGCGACGTCCACCCGTGTGGGATCGACGTCGACAAGGGTGACCTCCACACCGGGGAAACGCCCCAGGAGCCGTGCGACGCAACAACCGACCATGCCCCCGCCGACCACCGTGACCCGGTCGCCGAGCAGCGGAGCGGCATCCCAGAGCGCGTTGACGGCGGTCTCGACGGTTCCGGCGAGCACCGCTCGCGAAGGTGGCACATCGTCTGGGACCGGCACCACCGCCTGGGCGGGCACCACGTAGTCGGTCTGGTGCGGGTAGAGGCAGAACACCGTGCGGCCCTGAAGCTCACGCGGGCCGCGCTCGACGACGCCGACACTGAGATAGCCGTACTTCACCGGCCCCGGGAAGTCACCGTCCTGGAACGGCGCCCGCATGGCGGCGTACTGGGTCGACGGGACGCCGCCTCGGAACACCAGGGCCTCGGTGCCGCGGCTGACCCCGGAACGCAGCGTCCGCACCACGACGTCACCCGGCCCCGGCTCACCCAGCGGTGCCGGGCGGATCTCACCTCTGCCGGGCTCGCGCAGCCAGAAGGCACGTGCGTTGTTCGACACCGGCCTCATCCGCCCCCGCTCCGGGTGAACCGGAGCACCTCACTGATCGTGTTACCGCCGTACCCCCAAGAACACGGAGGCACGGTGCGCACGGTTCAAACCGGCCCGATGATCGGGCTGATGACGCAGCTGCTGCTGCTCTTCGCGCTTGCCGTGACGGTCGGGCTCAGCGGCGTCGGCGTGCTCGTGGGGACGGCAGCCGCGCTGGTCACCTGCCTGCTGCTCTCCCGCGCCCTGGTGCGCGACGACGCCCCCCGGCTGGGACCGGCCAACCGGGTCACACTGGCTCGAGCGATGCTCGTCTGCGCCGTCGGCGCGTTGATCGCCAGCTCGTTCAGCCGACCTGCGGCCGTGCCGACCGTGGTGGCGATCACGGCCCTCGCCCTCGCCCTCGACGCCGTCGACGGGATGGTGGCTCGACGCACCGGATCGGTCTCGTCGCTCGGGGCGCGCTTCGACATGGAGGTCGACGCGTTCCTGATCCTGGTCCTCAGCGTCTACGTCGCCCGCTCGGCCGGCAGCTGGGTGCTGGCGATCGGAGCGGCCCGCTACTGGTTCGTCGCGGCCCGCCTGCTGCTGCCGTGGATGCGGGGGACGGTGCCGCCGCGTCCCTGGTGCAAGGTGGTCGCGGCGGTCCAGGGTGTGGTGCTGACCCTGGTGGCGACCGACCTGCTCCCGGACCTCGTGGAGATCGCACTCCTGGTCGCCGCACTGGCCCTGCTCGCCGAGTCGTTCGGACGCGAGGTGTGGTGGCTGGCGAGGCACCGGACGGTGGCACCCGCCATGCATCCCCTGCCTTGGGCCGAGCTGGGTGCGGTCGGAATCAGGGCCGATGGCTGATCGGGCCCCGACCCGGCCTCGACTCCGGCTCGTCGCCTCCCGGGTGGCCACGGTCCTGGCCTGCCTGCTGGTGTGGGCCGCACTGGTCCTGCCCAACCGGATCAGCGAGCTCTCGCCGACCGCATTCCTGCGCATTCCACTCGAGGGACTCGTCATCGTGGGTCTTGCCCTGGCCCTGCCGGCGCGCTTGGCTCGACGGGCCGCGGTGCTGGTCGGTGTGGTGCTCGGGCTCG
>JBDSXU010000034.1:0-8622 GCA_039926005.1 Marmoricola sp. | reverse complement strand
TGTTGACTGGTGTCGTGGGTGCGCGGGACCAGCGCCTGGGGATGGCGCCCTTGGCCGATGGTGGGCGGGTGGCCTATGCCCTGACGGGCAGCGGGCCGTTCCTGCTGGTTGCGCCGGGCTGGCTCAGCCACCTCGAGCTTGGTTGGGCCGTCCCCGCGGAGCGCATGTTCCACGAGTCGCTGTCGTCGGGCCGCACGTTGGTGCGCTACGACCGCCCTGGTTGTGGCCTCTCCGACGACTACGACGGCCCTCGCACGATGGCGCTCGAGCTTGCGACGATCGCCGCGGTGACCGAGGTTCTCGGCGTCACCCGCTGCGACGTCCTGGGCTGGTCGCTCGGGGCTGCGGTGGCCGCGCAGTGGGCCGCCGATCGGCCGGAGATGGTCTCGCGTCTGGTGCTGTACGGCGGCTGGGCGACCGGTGATGCCATCGGCGACGAGGACAGCAAGCGGCACATGCTCGGGCTGCTGGCCTCTCACTGGGGTCTGGGATCAGACCTGCTCACCGAACTCTTCGCACCCGAGGCTGATGCCGGCACCCGCCTCGCACTGGCCCGCTACCAGCGCGCAGCCTCCTCAGCCGAGACAGCGGTCGCCCTGCTGCGTCTTGCCTACGACCTGGACGTGCTGCCGATCCTCGCGCGGGTCCAGGCGCCGACGCTCGTCCTGCACCGGAGCGGAGACCGAGCCGCTCCGTTCGCCCAGAGCAGGGTGCTCGCCGAGGCGATCCCGGGGGCCGAGCTCGTGGAGCTCGTGGGGCGCTCGCACCTTCCCGCGATCGGGGATGTCCAGTCCCTGGTCGAACAAGTGCGACGCTTCCTCGGCCTGCCACGGCTCCGAAGGGCCGTTCCGACGGGGCTCACCGCCCGCCAGGAGGAAGTCGCGGCCCTCGTGGCCGAGGGCCTCACCAACCGCCAGCTGGCCGACCGCCTGAGCATCACCGAACGATCGGCCGAGTCGCATCTCGAGCGGATCCGGCTGCGGCTCGGGTTCAGGTCTCGGTCGCAGGTAGCCGCCTGGTACGTGGCGCAGCAGCCGCACAAGTGAGGTAGTTCCACGGCTGCGCCCGGGGACGGCCACACCTCAGCATGGAGACATGTCCAGACGCCCAGCTCATCTGTTCCTGTCAGCCGCCGCTTGGTCGGGGTTCGTCGTTGTCACCGTGTGGACGATGGCCTTCCTCACCGGTTTGGTCATCCAGTGGACCATCGACGGACCGGTGCGAACGACCACCGCTCGCGCGGTCGCCGTCGACCTGCTGCTTCTGCTGCTCTTCGCTGTTCAGCACTCCGTGATGGCGCGTCGTCAGGTGAAGTCGTGGCTGAGTCGGCGGATCCCGACGGCGCTGGAACGCACTTCCTACGTGCTCGCCACAGACATCTGCCTCGCGCTGCTGCTGGTGCTCTGGCAACCCTGGGGCGATCAGGTCTGGCACGTCGAGGGCGCGGGTGCAGCGATCCTCTGGTCACTCTTCGCTGTCGGTTGGGTGCTGGCCATCGCCGCAACCTTCGCGATCGATCACCTCGAGCTCCTTGGGCTGCGGCAGGCTGGATGGGCGGCCCCTCGAGACCCCGGCCTCACCACCGACCTGTACGTCGGGGGTCTCTACGCCGTCGTCCGGCACCCGCTGATGACGGGGTTGGTGCTGGCCTTCTGGGCGACACCCCGGATGAGCGCATCGCATCTTCTCTTCGCCCTCGCCGCGACCGGCTACATCGCCGTTGGGATGAGGTTCGAGGAGCGTGACCTCCGCAAGTCGTTCGGGGCGTCGTACGACGACTACGCCGCCCGCGTCCCCGCCCTCCTGCCCAGACTTCCCATCCGACGGGCCTGGGTCTCCACCGCAGACAGGTGAGCACAAGCGCTGAGGGCCCAGCCGTACGCCGACTCCTCAACGACATCGCCGTAGCGACGACGAGAGAACCACCGATGGCACAATGCCCGACATGCCTGAACGCCCGGTACGTGCCCGCAACTCGTTCCCCGGGATCAGCTCCCGCGCCTGGGAGCACCCCGCCGACCGCGGTGCGCTCGTGGCCCTTCGCAGGCTGAAGGGTTTCGACACCGTCTTGAAAACGCTCTCGGGGATGTTCAACGAGCGGGCCGTCCGGCTGGTGTTCCTGGGCTCGGGGATCCGGGTCGACGAGCGGCAGTTCGAGCGGTTGCACCGCCTGCTCGCCGAGGTAGGTACGACGCTGGACTGCATCGGCCTGCCCGAGATGTACGTCGTGGCCAACCCACACCTGAACGCGATGACGATCGGCATGAACAAACCGATCATCGTGCTCAACAGCGCGCTGGTGGACCTGCTCGACGAGGACGAGATCCGGTTCGTGATCGCACACGAGCTCGGCCATGCGATGAGCGGGCACGCCGTCTACCAGACTCTGCTGCAGAGGCTCATCGTGCTGAGCGGTGTCCTCGGCTCGCTGCCGTTCGGCGGCATCGGCATCCGGGTGATTGTGGCCGCGCTGATGGAGTGGTCGCGCAAGTCCGAGCTCTCGGCCGACCGGGCCGGCGTACTCGCCACCCAGGACCCGGCGGTCGCCTTCCGGGTTCACATGAAGCTCGCGAGCGGCGGACACCTCGAGGACCTCGACGCCACCTCGTTCTTCGCCCAGGGCACCGAGTACGCCGAGTCGGGAGATCTGCGCGAGTCCCTGCTCAAGCTGATGCTGGTGGAGAACAGGTCGCACCCGTTCGCCGTCGTACGCGCCGCGGAGCTGCGTCGGTGGGTCGACAGCGGGGAGTACACGCAGATCCTGGGCGGGAACTACCCGCGCCGGGAGGACGACGCCGCTGCGAGCATGAGCGACTCCGCCCGCGAGGCGGCGCAGAGCTATGCGCAGTCCTTCCGGCAGACGCAGGACGCGCTGGGCAAGTTCGTGCACGAGACGGCTGGTGCGCTGGGCAGCCTGAAGAGCTGGCTCGACGAGACCTTCCGGCGAGGGGACTGACTCTCAGGCGGGGTCGGAGCGCCGGTGACGCCGACGTCGCCGCTCCTGCCAGCGCTCGACCTCGGTGTCCACGTCGCGCGTCGCAGTCACCACGGGCGGCCCACCCTGGAGCTGGCGGCGTGCCTCGATGATGCGCCGGTTGAAGTTCTCGACCTGCTGGCGGACAAGCTTCTCTGTGGCCTCCCGGTCGAGCAGGGCATCGAGCTGGGCGTCGTCCTTGCGCAGCTGGAGTGCTGCCGGCAGGACGCCGGTGATCCGCTCCCGCTCGATCAGCTTCTTCAGCCACCAGTCCCGGTCGTCCGGTGAGCCCAGGTCACCTAGCGGCTTGCCCGAACCCTGCAGGTTGTCGAACTCGCCGCGCTCCATCGCCCGCTCGATCTGGAGGTCGACCCAGCGCGCCTGATGACGGATCCTGGAATCGGCGGCGTCCGATCCGGTGCCTGCGGCGCGAGGCCGGTCTTCCCTCTGCGGCATCTCGATCACCTCCTGAACAGCATACAAATCGGTTCAACGGCGCCACGGAGGATCCGGACCAATGAGTTCGGGGCCACGATCGGGTCTGATGGGGGAGCAGGAGGTGCAATCATGGACGTTTTCGCGACCGGGTTGAGGCTGGGTGAGTCGCCGCGCTGGCACGACGGCCGGCTGTGGGTGTGCGACTGGGTGGCGGGCCAGGTTCTCTCCTTCGATCCAGCCGGCGAGCGACGTGTCGAGCTCACCATGTCCGGGTTGCCGTTCTCCGTCGACTGGCTCCCGGACGGCAGGACCGTGCTGACCTCGGTCCAGGGTGTCGTCACCGCAGGCGCGGATGGCTCGATCACGCCGTACGGCGCCACGGGCCAGGCCTGGAACGAGATCGTCGTCGACAGCCACGGCAACACGTTCGTCAACACTCCTGGCTTCGACCTGATGGGCGGTGAGGAACCGTGCGCCGGCACCGTGTGGGTCGTGTCTCCTGATGGTTCGTCGCGAGAGGTGGCCGGGGACGTGTGGTTCCCGAACGGCATGGCGGTCAGCGCCGACGGGAGCACGCTGGTGGTCGCGGAGTCCTACGCACACTGCCTGACCGCCTTCGACATCGCGCTCGACGGGAGCTTGTCCCGTCGTCGCGTCTGGGCCGACCTGGTTGACGCGGCACCAGACGGGATCTGCTTCGATGCGGAAGGCGCGATCTGGTACGCCGACGTACCCCACCGACGCTGTGCCCGGGTGGCCGAAGGTGGCGAGGTGCTGGAGACGGTGGAGACCGACCGGGGCTGCTTCGCCTGCATGTTGGGAGGCGCGGACGGGCGAACGCTCTACGTCATCGCGGCCAGCTGGGGCGGCACGAGCGGGATCGGCGCCGGGGAGCCGACGGGCCAGATCCTCACCCATCGGGCGCCTGCTCCGCACGCGGGCCGACCCTAACCTGCGAGAGGGCTATTGCGCCCACGGTGTTGTCACTGCTCCAATCGCTCATCAGGTCTGCGGCAGGGAGGACGTTGCTATGGCAATGGACATGTTCTTGAAGATCGACGGCGTGTTGGGCGAGTCGGCTGACCAGACACACGCCGGGGAGATCGATGTCCTGGCGTGGTCCTTCGGAGCGGCCAACAGCGGTTCGACACACCTGGGTAGCGGTGCCGGTGCCGGCAAGGTGAACGTCCAGGACCTGAGTCTCACCAAGTACGTCGACAAGAGCTCGCCGTTGCTGATGCTCGCCTGCTGCAACGGCAGGCACAACCGGACCGCGACACTCGCGATTCGCAAAGCCGGTGAGAAGCCTTTCGACTATCTCGTCATGGAGATGACAGACGTGCTCGTCAGTTCGGTCAGCGTCGGCGGTTCGGGTGGGGAGGACAGGCTGACGGAGAACGTCACCCTGAACTTCGCCAGGTTCAAGTACTCCTACACGCAGCAGGAGATCGATGGCTCGACCGACACCCCGGTGTCGATGAGCTGGAACATCGCTGCGCACATGTAGGCCTGAGGGGAACTCACCACCAGCCCTGCTCCCGCGCCCAGCGCAGCAGCAGGAAGCTCATCACGGCCATGATCAGGATGACGATCCCGAACTCGACCATGTTCTCGCCCGTGGACACGATCATGTTCATCCCCTCGATCGACGCGATCGCGGTGATCGGCAGGGTGACGGCGGCGATCACGGCGAGACGTTCCATCGCCACGGTCATCTTGGTGTTGACCTTGGTCTGGTAGAGCTCGATCACGCCGAACAGGAAGTGGGACTCGCCGTCGGCGATCGACCGCACCCGGTCGAACTGGTCGGCAAGATCGCGGAGGTATTCGCGCGCGGAGTCGTCGGGAAGATGCGAGAGCCCGGCCATCCGGGACCACACGTCGTGGCACTGGGCAGCCATCGTGCGAGCGGTGATCAGCTCGTGCCGGATCAGGAACATCCGCTCCAGCAGCTCCTCGGGGTTGGTCAGCCGGGACTCCATGACGTGCCGTTCGAGGCCGGGGAGCCTCTGGGCCACATCGGTGATCAGGCCACGTTGCCTGCGAGCCACGGCCGAGGTCACCGCGAACGAGAGCTCGTGGGGCGTGCTCGGCCGGAAGCGTCCTGACTCGATCCGACGTCGCACGGCCTCGGTCTCGGCAACAGCCTCGAGGGGATCGACGATCGGGTTGAGCGGGCCGTGGACCGTCACGAAGTAGTCGCGGCCGATGATCTGGTCGAGCTCCAGCAGGTGCACATGGCCGGCACGTCCCAGCAACGGCGACTGCGTGGTGATGAAGACGTGGTCCGCATAGCCGTGGACGGTTGGCACGTGGTTGCGCGATTGACAGGACTCGAGCTCCATCTCGTGACAGCCCAGACCGCGGAGGTACTCCTCGGCCTCCTCGCTCCACTCCGGGATGTCCACCCAGACGAACCCACCCGTGGCGGTGTCGTCTCCGAGGTGCTGCACCCGGATGCCGTCCTGGTCGACGTAGAGGAGCTCCATCTGGCCATGATGGTCCGGTCTCGGGCTGTAGTGAAGAGAGCGCGGTAAGACGAGCAGGCCGGCCGCGGTGCCCTGGGCCCTCAGGTTCGGTGTGTGCCGGCCCGTCCGCTAGTACACCCGGCGACGGCTGCCGCCGATCGGAACCAGGTTGAGGATCAGCCCGACGATGAGCCGAATCGCGCCGATCGTGGTGATGATCTGAATGCTCGCCACCAAGCCGATGATCGGCAGAATCAGTCCTAGGACAACCATGTCCCGTCTTCCTTCGATTGATTTTCTCCCCAACTTGGAGAGTTTTACCTCCTCTCAAACCAGGTCAAACCATCGACTTCAGGTCTCGAATACGAGACGAGTGGGTCCTCATGGAGGTGGCCTGCCCGCGAGGACTACGGAAGGGTTGGACCCATGTCAGCCGCGTGTGGGTCCCCAGGTGCCGCGGTGGACGACTTCCTCGGTCTCGAGTCGGCGTCGCCGGCTCGGCGAGCCCGAGGCGCCGGGTCGGGTGGCCGGGTGTCCCAGGGTGATGGCTCCGACCGGGTCGAAGGGGTCGGGGATCGAGAACGCGCTGCGCACCCCCGAGACCTTCTCGGGCGGGATGCCGAAGAAGCATCCGCCGAGCCCGGCGTCGACGGCCGTCTGCAGGATCAGCAACGACGCCATCGCTGCGTCCATGTGCCAGAACGGCACTGGCCAGCGCGCCTCGTCCTGGTCGGTCCAGCCCTTGTCGGGCTCGGCGTATCGCCCGAGGTAGGCCGCCTTGCTCGAGCACGGCACGACCAGCACGGGCGCACGCATCATGCCGCTCAGCCATTCGTCGGGGTCCTCGATCCCCTCGGTGGTCGCGGTCCAGTAGCGCCGGACGTCCTCGGCAGTGTCGAGCACGAGGAAGCCCCAGCCCTGGCTGAAACCGGCGCTCGGTGCCCGGGTCGCGTTGCTCAGGGCACGATCGACGATCGCGGGGTCGACCGGCTCGTCGGTGTAGTTGCGGACCATCCGGCGGCGGCGTACGACGTCTTGGAACTCCATGGGACCGAGCATGCCTGACGACTTCGAGCAGATGTGGCGCGACCTCGCGCCGCTGGGCCGCTCCACCTCGAGCGGCGGCTACTACCGCCAGCCCTACACCACGGTCGAGTCCGAGCTCCGCGCCTGGTTCACCGAGCAGTGCAGGGCCCGGCGACTCTCGATTGAGGCTGATGGGAATGGGAATCTGCTGGCGTGGTGGATAGTCCGAGACGATCCCGCTGTCGAAACGGACACAATGGACCGGGAACGTCTCGGACTATCCGGTGTCCTGATCGGCTCCCACCTCGACTCGGTCCTCGACGGCGGGGCGTACGACGGACCGCTCGGGGTGGTCTCCTCCCTCGCCGCGGTGGACCTGCTCCGGGCTAGGGGAGTCGTGCCGACCCGTCCGATCGCGATCGGGGTCTTCGCCGAGGAGGAGGGGTCGCGCTTCGGCATTGCCTGCCTCGCCTCGCGGCTGGCCAGCGGATCGACCTCGCCGGAGGCGGCGGCGGAGCTGCGTGACAGGGACGGCGTACCCCTTCTGGACGCGATGGCTGCTGGGGGCCTGGAGCCCTCGCTGGGACGGGCGTCGTGGATGGACCGCATCGGCAGCTTCGTGGAGCTGCACGTCGAACAGGGTCGGGACCTCGTCGGCCGGGACGCGCCGGTCGGGCTCGCCACCGGCATCTGGCCGCACGGGCGCTACCGGTTCGACTTCCGCGGGGACGCGAACCACGCCGGCACCACGCGCATGGAGGACCGGCACGACCCGATGCTCACGTTCGCGATGACGGCGCTCGCGGCTGGTTCGCAGGCCACGGCGGCAGGTCAGCGGGCGACCTTCGGCCGGATGGAAGTGGCACCCAACGGCACCAACGCGATCCCGTCCCGCGTGACCGCCTGGCTCGACGCACGCTGCGACTCCGGGGCCTCGCTCGAGCGGCTCGTCGGCGAGATCCAGCGGCAGGGGGTCGAGCGGGCCGCCGTGGACGGCACCCGGCTGGAGATCACCGCCGAGTCCGTCTCCGGCGAGGTCGCCTTCGACCCCGCGCTGACCGCTTCCCTGCGCGCCGGGCTGGCCCCTCGGTGGGGCCCGGTCCCGGTGATCCCGACGATGGCCGGCCACGACGCCGGCATCCTCGCGGCCGCCGGCATCCCGACCGCGATGATGTTCGTCCGCAACCCGACCGGCGTCTCCCACTCACCTGCGGAGTACGCCGAGCCGGCCGACTGCCTCGCCGGTGTCGAGGCGCTGGCCGACGCGCTCGAAGGGCTCGCGTCATGAGGCTCCGGCTGGAGCACGCGCTGCTCGGGTCGGGCGTCGAGTCCGGCGTACTCCTCGAGATCGAGGACGGGGTGATCAAATCGGTCAGGGTTGATGGGCAGCTCCGGTCGTTGTCGGGTGATGTTTCGGTGGACAACGACCGGATTCCCCGGTCGACCGGTGAAACCAGCACCCTGCCCGGCCTCACCCTCCCAGGCTTCGCCAACTGCCACTCCCACGCCTTCCACCGGGCACTCCGGGGCCACACCCAGGCTGAACGCGGGTCGTTCTGGACCTGGCGCGAGCAGATGTACGCCGTGGTGGCCGAGCTCACGCCGGACACCTACTTCGAGCTGGCCCGGGCGACCTACGCCGAGATGCGAGCCACCGGGATCACCGCGGTCGGCGAGTTCCACTACCTCCACCACCAGCCCGACGGGACGCCGTAC